>DAQB01000062.1 GCA_002502705.1 Thermoplasmatales archaeon UBA582
CGGCATCGAGCAGGAAATTTTATGTGATGGTCGACGAATCGAAGATATCGGAATCGTACCTCAGCCGAAAGAAGCTGCCTGTAGAGATCCTGCCTTTCCTTTATGAACAGACTGTTTCCCGCATACGCGTATTATGCGATGATTGTGAAACACGTGAAGGATTCATTACGGATAATGGAAATTATATTGTTGACTGTTCTTTTTATAGAATAGATGAACCAGCCAGGCTGGAAACGCAGATAAAACTTATTCCGGGTGTGGTTGAGGTAGGGTTATTTGTAAATATGGCAACAAAGATAATAGTTGGTAATGGAAATTCAGCCTACGAGATTAACCCGTATAAAAGCTAATGTTTGAACTCCTGTAACTTCTTGATCTTATCCTGTATCTCCTGAATTTCTGAGCTGAGATCCATAATTATCTCCTCGAGTATCTCATTGAAACCCTTGGATAGCTTATAACCATGGATAGGTCTCCCCTTTCCCTCTTTCTTCATGTTTCTTTTGTTGACCCATCCTCTTCTTCTCAGCCACTGCATGGCGATTGATACCTCTGGTTGTCTCAGACCGGTTTCTCTCTCAATCTCAACACTTGTTATCTCGCCCTTGTCCCTAATATATACGAGTGTGTATGCAACGCTTCTAGGAATATCCGATAGTATGAGCGACTTTGCGAGCTTTTCCCCTTCTTCTGAAATAGGCAATTTGATCTGCCTGCTATATTATAAATCTATATATAGATAGCTTTATAAAATTTAAATACAAATTGAAAAAAAATTATGATTTTGAAAGTGCCTCAAGTTTGCTCATCAATGTATAGAGAAAAGTTCTGGCGTGCGCCGGAACATTGGGATCGTTAGTTAGATCATCCAGAGAGGAGATCACAGTGGCACACCTCAGATCGAGGCTCTCCTTCTTATTGGATAGTCTGGATTTGGCATCTGTAGCATGTTTTCTCACATTCCTTGGTATGGTATTGTCCTGTGCCAGCTCATCAAGCAGGTATATAACCTCTTCAAATAATTTCTCATCCATTTTTATCACGATTCCATCAATGTTTTTCCCTTGTCCTTAACAGTGGTAAGTACCATCATTGTCTTGAT
The DNA here is from genome assembly GCA_002502705.1 of Thermoplasmatales archaeon UBA582. GTDB lineage: Archaea > Thermoplasmatota > Thermoplasmata > Thermoplasmatales > Thermoplasmataceae > UBA582. The sequence goes on from DAQB01000062.1 coordinate 1,103, forward strand.
AGATCTGACCCCTGGTATCTTGCTCAACTCGTCGACAAGAAATTCCTGGAGGGCCCAGAATTCAGGAAACCTCACCTTGAGAATTATATCGTATTCCCCGGTTACAATGAAAGCGTCTTCAACACTATTGTGTCCTATAATGCCCTTAGCTACTGCCTCCACCTTGTTGACGTCAGTTTCCACTCCTATGACCGCAGTCACTATCTTGTTTTGATAATACTTGCCAAAGGCATGCTCCACTTCACTGGTTTCCACTGTCGCACCCGGACACCTAATCTTTAATGAATATAACTATGTTTACCTCATTGCCTTAAAAAACAAAGATTCAGTTGACTTTTTATGATAAGGCGACCAATAAGCATTCAAATAAGATAAATAATGCTCCCACTTAATAACCTGTTAGAATCTGTCGAACTTGAGTTTTAAGTTATAATCGGGATTTGTTCCAGTCGGTAAATTTGGCTTTATATCAAACCAATCAGGCAAAATTAAATTAAACTGATTTAGATGGTGACATGTGCCCTTTAGTTCCTATTTTACAGATTTTATATTTTTGGTAATTGGGTTTTCAATTTTTATTGACATAATCATTCTTATTGGTTCATACAAAGTAAGAAGGATAAGAAAGATCAGATTGGTAAGTGGAATTTTCTTGATTTCCTTGATAGTCTTAGTATATTTGATCTCCATGTTGCTCAACCTTCTTGGTTATGTTTCCTTTTCTGGTTCCGAGGCCGGGGTATTGCTCGCTTTTTCGGTGCTGGTGGTATTCTATATTGGAATTTTGAGAGGAATGTCCTGAGTGACCAATTTCGAAAATTTCAGGGAAAAACTGATGAAGATAATCTCCAAAAATCCTGGACTGCATTTCAGGGAGCTACAGAGGAGAACAGGTTCAGCGGTTGGAAAGCTTGACTACCATCTTTACCAGCTGGAAAGGGAAGGAAGAATTTATTCCAGGAAGGAAGGCGGTAATATGAGATTTTTTTCGAACGAATCAGGCACAATATCCGAGAGAAAAATTGCCTATTTTATGAGGATAAAATATGGAAAGGAAATTTTGGTAGGTGCCCTATCAGATAAAAATTATACAATAGACAAAAATATGAGCGAGAAGCAGAGAAAGATCCTGATTGAGATGGATAATGATGGATTAATCAGAACTGCAGAAGATGGTAACAGGTTAATCATCACACTGGTGGACCGGGCTGCTCTGATAAGATTCCTGAAGAAATACGGTCAGAGTTTCATCGACTCGATCGCTTTATCAATTCTGAATCTTATTGATGAATTTTAGATCTTTATCCTTCCCTTCAAATGCCTAACAAAAAAACTAAGAAGCACCGCTGCACCTATTACAAACCCTGACAGTGTAAAAATAATATGCTGTAAGAAATAGTTCACTGCACCCTGGATAACGTGAGTGATCTTGCTTCCAATTATACTGATTCCATTCACAGACAAGAACGGATCCTGAAGAATCACATTTTTGCCCTGTTTTCCAGCAGCAGTGAAATTATAGACAAGGTATTCATTTTCTTCACCCTGAAAGATTGAGGCCTTATCGGTTCCTGTGAGACCATTATGCAGGAAGTTGTTGGACCACCAGTAAAGTGCTTTGGTGCTGTTATTTGCATTTAGATTCTGCATGGCAATTCCACTGTAAGTTGCGTTATTACTGGTCGCGCTAACATTTTCATACACAAGGCCTGTAGAATCTTCCGATCCTCTAAGAACCTGGATCAGATAAATATTGTATTCACTCAGTGCAACCGGCAAAGTGAAATCGATCGACAGGGATGTCTTAATAGTTGATGAGGGTATCTGATTGATGCTGCAGGCAGTATTCAAGGTTGAATTTTTAACTAGGAGCGACGAGATAGTTCCAGTATATTTTGAAAAGTTAACGTAAGCATTAACGCCCACTGTATAATTAGAGGATGAGACCTGATCCTGTTTTTCATTCGATACGATGTATTTACTGAAGAAATCGCCGAGATCAGTATCCTTCAGCGATCCCATGAGGAATGAGGATTCATAGCTATAACCGGATGAAGTATTCTGAAAATTCCATGTCTGCTGCTCAAAATTCACACCAATTACGGTGTTGTTTGTCGTTAAAATCATTCCAAAATAGGAAACATTTATGCTGATATTGTTGGAAACATTTATCGTGATCTGTGGAGATTTAGCCAGCGTTATATCGCTTTCCGAATCAGATGCATTTGCAATCTGGGAAAAGACAACAAGAATCAATAGAATGGAAACTGCAATGGCTACAGCAAATTTCGACACGTTTTAAATTTTGTTTCGGCATATATAGATTATGGAACAGAGATGTTCCAGTAAGGTTTACTCCTTACAATTTTCTGGGAGATCAGGAGGTGAAAATAATATGCTTTCATCAATCATAAGCGTCAAGGCGATACTGGCCGTCATTGCACTCATTTCAGTCGGGTCGGCTGCCGGAGTAACAGCCGGGCCAAGCATAATCCATGATCTTACCGCAACAAATGCTAATTTGACCCAGGCAGACCAGGCCGCAATTACCTATGTCAACAACCACTATCCAGGAAATGGGACATCGAAAATACTGAAAGTGGAAAACGACACAGAGAACGGCACAGCAGTTTTTGACATTAAAGTGCTGGCACCCAATGGAACTGTATACGTTGTGCAGGTAAGCCAGTCGACTGATACCGTTATCTCAGCACATCCAGCTGAAAACCAGGATACCCAGAAATCCGGGGATACGCAGTCCTCAGACGATGGATCTAATTCAGGTGAAGATAACCAGGATCAGAATAACACCACCGATAATTAAAACCACATAATTTTTTTATATTTTTATTCTTAATTTAAGGTTTTTTGGATATATTGCCCGGCCACCAGTTATATTTCTGTATGTAGAGCATTATCACTGGAACAAAGAAAGGCCAGCTGATAAACGTATCCACAAGCACACCCAGGGCCAGCCCTACTCCTATTTCATACATTATTGGAATACCGGTGAATGACAGGGATATGAAAGTGACAAACAACAGAAGACCAAGCGTTATTATCACGCCTCCATTCTCCTCCACGGTTCTAGTTATAGCCTGCTCGGTGGTTTCTCCCTTCAGCATTTCCTCTCGCACTCTCGTTATCATGAATATATCATAATCCAGGCCAACTGCGAGCAGGGTTATCACAACGAATATCGGCAGGAATATTATAAGCGAGTAATGCAAGATGTCATGAATCAGTATATACGTTGCAGATAATGCCACAACCACAGCAACGAGAACCATTGCTATCAGTCTTAATGGAGTGAACATTGAAAAAATCTGTATGAAAAGTACTATGAATATCGCTATTATTAGTATTGGAACTGAAATATTGAACGTTGATGACGCATAGGAGAACACATCGCCGAGTCCCTGTGACACGCCTCCCATAAAAAATTGGAAATTATAACTGGATTCAAGGGCCGTAAGGTTTGTATTCAAGTGGTCGGTATTTAATGTGCTTATCGGTTCCCATGCCAGGTTCTTCATTGTTATCTCGATCTGGACATAATGAGGATTATTGCCAATAAATGTCATCATTTCTGACAGGTAAAGTGGTTTAAAAGATGAGGATATGTTGTTGAGTGTATAATTAACCTCGTACCCGTACGGAAATGTAGGACCCTGTATTCCTGAAATGCCAGGCTGTGACAGTATCTTTTGTTCTATTGCATTGATCGCTGCCACATCATTCGAATTGAACGAAATATTTCCTGAAACATTTGTGTAAAATGGCGTTGGGAACTCAACAACTACGAAATTTCTGTCGAGGACATCCCCTCCAAAAGTGTAATTCACACCTTCTATTATTTGCGTAGACTGGCTGCTTGGAAGAAGCCCAAAAACATTGAGTCCTGTTGCCGTACTTTCATAAAAAAAGAGGGAAACAACTGTAAGTATCAGGAAGGCAGCAAATATTTTCTTCTTATTGTGAACGCTGAAATTGGCGACTTTTTTCATTGCCTTCTCCAGTGGAATGTCACCTTCAAGCGAATATTTGTTTGGCCAGAATATCTTTCTT
>DAQB01000084.1 GCA_002502705.1 Thermoplasmatales archaeon UBA582
GGTAATCCCTCTTAACATAGGTGTATTGATTTCTTTCATGTAATTCGAGGGAGGCGCCAAAGTAAGGCTTGTCAGCCGGAATCGGGTGAGTGGCTTCCCATTTGCCATTACAGAATTTATAAAAATCGGTGAACGGGTTTACTGAACGGTCAAGGTATTCAACGGAGAATACCGGATCCTCTTTATTCTCCTCACTTGTTATACGGTATATTACGGCTCTGCCATTTTCCATCTGGCAGCATAGTGTAATTTATGATAAGTTTTCCCATTATTTGATCAAATAATAATCTGAAAGCTCGTTTGTGAAAATATCAATTGCCGTCACTCTTTCTTTTGATTCTGGATCCAAAATATAGGAGAAGCACACCAACTACAAGGACAACAAGTGCGTTTCTGCCCTTCTTCTTTTTGTCCTGCGAGGGTTCAATGGAACATGATATATTCATATAGGTCAGATCCGGTAATTCTTTCCAATACTGCATTCTTAAATCAGTATATGAAAAATTAACCTGATATGTTTGATATTCTTTGTTTAAAAAAATATTACTGGCTTTTCAGGGGAACCATTTTGAGAATAACCTTTAAAGCAATTAAAAGGAGAAAAGCACCAGCAAGGAAGTAAATTATGATCAGGATCAATATTGAGGTATTTCCGGTGGTTGCAGAAAAAGTTGATGCGCTTAAAGCAAGATCCCAGAGATCTATACCTGCCGCCAGTGCCACAATTACAATCGCAAGGTCAAAAATTTTCTTCTGCAGTTCGGCAGGGATTTCCATTATTCAACATAATTAGAATGAATATAAAATTTTTCGAATAATCTCCTAATAAGAAATAGTCAGTGCCTGATGGCCCGCGAGATCCCAGAAGGTATGTGCGCAATCTTAAGTATAACGTATGTCAGGCCGCCCCACATATATACAGCGATGATAAATAATAGAAATCTGAATTTAGCCTGTGACGCCATCAGAAGTGCCACTATCAGCGATGTTCCAAGAACCGCTATAAGGATCGGATCAACCTTCCTCTGCAGAAGTCTATTGGTGTTCAAAAGGAAGCCTGAACCATTGCACTCAGTGCATTCTCCAGGTCCTATTCCCCCCTTAAATCCAGATCCAAGGCAGGAGGCACAGATCTCTTTCAATATATATACACCATGGGAATCAACCCTTAATATAGTTTTGATCTTTAAACGCTAAATCAAATCATTCTTTATCATGGCATTTTTCCATTCATCTGCTATCATATGATTTCCTTTCTCATATTCAGAGGACATTGCCTTGAGTTTTGGGATGTCAATTTCATCTTTCAGGAAATAAGATCCATTTCTTTCCTCAATTATATCAATCTCAAGCAATGAATTTATGCTCTCTGAATTAAAGAGTGGCTTCTTTATTTCCCTGCTTTTCTTTCTCTCAAGATTAAATATAATAGATCTGAAAGATCGTCCCAGTATGAATGATTTATAAAATCCAGACTCCTTGAATGAATTGAATTCAGAGGCGATTCTTTCTATTAACGAAGATGACCGGATATCTTTATCCAAAGAAATCATGCCTTTCTGAGTAACAAGGCTGTCAACTGAAATCGGTCCAGTTTCTCCTATCTTCAGCAGAGGAAACAGGCAGGTGACAAAAGATGGCTGCATATCTTTAAAAACCAGAAAATAGTCGGATATCTGCCTCCCCTCAACCATCTCCATAAATGCAGTTGGCATGAAATCATCCGGGATCGAAGCGGCGTTCTTGATCGTGAATATTGCCTCGTCAGCCTTAACCCTGCAGGATGTATCATATTTTTCGAGTATTACCAGATAAAGGGCAACCTTCATGAGGTCAGACCGGGAAATCATTTCTGGTATTTCCACAGGAACAGGCTCCCAGGTAAAATCTCCATGCGTTAAAGATTGCACAATAATATCAGACGCACCTACTTCAGGCAGATCTGACAGTATAGATTCTATTTTTGATAACATGCCTGGAAAAATGGCATCAATCTGGCGGGGCGAGAACGGTTCAACAGAATAGTGCCGCATGCTGCCATCTGCAAGTGAAAATGTATCCCCTGCCTCTACGAGGCGCGGGCATTTCCTGCAGGCTCTAACATAATTCAGGAATGCATTCTCTGCGGAAGGAATCATTTTAGATACGTTAACCAGTGGGAATACTTCTGGTCCTTACCCCTCACTACGTTGAAATATCTCTTCAATATGTTAAGCGAAATGCTTTCTGGTTCAGCAGAATGCAGGTTATATCCGCTGATCTCCGATATTGGTGTTATTTCGGCAGCAGTTCCTGCGAAGAAAGCTTCATCAGATGTCAGCATCTCGCTGAGACCTATCCTCTTTTCAATAACAGGATTCTCCTTTTCCATCATCTTTATGATCGAATCCCTTGTTATACCAGCAAGAATTGGGCTTTCAAGCGAGGGCGTATAAATCCTGCCGTCCTTGACAGAGAAGATGTTTTCGCCAGGACCCTCTGCCACAAATCCAGACTTGTCNNGAAGATGTTTTCGCCAGGACCTTCTGCTACAAAACCTGACTTGTCCAGAAGCAATGCCTCGTTATAACCATCCATCTTTGCATCATGCGAGGAAAGATATGAGCTCAGATATTGACCGGTACCTTTAGCCATGGAAGGCAACGCGGTTGAGTCAATCTTTCTCCATGGAGATATCTTCACTCGGATTCCCTTTTCTGGATTCCCAAGGTATAGGTCTAGACGGGATGTGATTATGGCCACTGATATTTTTGGTTCGTTAGGGTGAAGGCCCAGTCGGTTATTTGCGTAGAATGCAAGAGGCCTGATATAGCAGTCCGTTTCATGATTTTTCTGGATCATCGAGATTATGGCATCCTTCAGTTCCTTTTCGCTATATCCAAGATTCATTCTGTAGATGTTTGCAGACTGGAAAAATCTCTTGATATGATCGTCAAGCCTGAAAATCGCGACTCCATCCACTGTTGCATAAGATCTGATACCCTCAAAAATGCCTGTTCCATAATGAAGAGCGTGGGTCAATATGCTGACATTAGCTTTCTCAAAATCAACAGTTTTACCATCAAACCAAACAAACTCAGGTTTATATGCCATACAGGTTAATTCCGCCGTCTGTTAAAAGGTTAATCGCTCCTATGTTTACGTCAGACAAAATTTGTCTGATTTTTTATAGAACCAATTATAATTGTAGATGCAATGGATCAGGACACTCAGAAAAGAGCCGGTTTGAGCCGTAAGTTTAAATACCAGTGTTATTTATATCCTGATAAGGGGCAATATGGTCGGGGACAGATTCAATTATTACCTTAAAAGCATATTAAATGCCACAATAGACGAGTATTCTGGGATATCTGAACAATTGGAAAATGACCTATCTCTGTCAGTCGATGAGGCTGAAGAGCTGGAGCATCTGATCAGCAGGTATATGCAGGCTCATAATTACAGACTGGGCCTCAGGATTGTCAACACTGTTACCGGCAACGAGGAACTTCCCCCCAAGACAAGTGTTGATAACTTCGGTGACACTGCAGATTTTCTCGGGGAAGAGAATCTGTATGGGATCACATGGAAGGTATATGCCCCTAAAAAGGGCTTTCTCATGAGCCCGGTCAAGAAATGGCATTACAACGAGAAGATTGCGGCTGCACTATCCTCGGCCTTGATAGACGTTGTTCCCGGAAGATTTCAGTCGTATTTTGATACGCCACCATGGGTACTTGGAACAGTTATGGCACCTGGATCCCGGTACATACCACAGCATGAATTGATCGAACTCGCAATCGCAAGAAAGGTCATAGCAGGGTGGGATTCCCTTGTTCTTATGGGAATACCGAGCGAATATGTCAATGCGCTGAAATCAACTGAAATAGGTTTCCAGAGCGACTCCTGATAACTGATTCCTGACTTGCAATAAATTTCAATAATTTACACTCTACCCTGATGCACTTAAATGCGGCTTTATTTATTATTGATGCATTATTCATTCTGAATAGAAATGTATGCGATAGTTAATTATTTCATGTTTACTACCATGATCCATGAAATATAATGGAATAATTACACCAATGCTAACTCCATTCAGGCAGGATGGAACACCTGATCCTGATGCTACAAACGTTTTAATAGATTATCTCAAGAAAACTGGGGTATCTGGGCTGTTTCCACTAGGGTCCACAGGGCTTTTTCCATATCTTTTTTCAGAGGAGAGGGTCAATTTTCTGCAGCAGGTAAATGATAACAAGGGGAATTTGAAGGTCTTCGCGGGGATTGGCTCTTCAAACACAGAAGAATGCATAAAGTTCGCAAGGAATGCATCAGATATCGGAGTGGATGTCCTCGTTCTTATGCCTACATACTACATCCATCCGTCACCCGATGAGATGTACAGGCACTTCTCCATGGTACTTGAGAAGGTGGACCGCGATCTTTTCATCTATAATATACCACAGCTTGCAGGGGAGTTCATTCCAATTGATGTCATAGAGAAATTGAAGAATGAATATTCCCATGTAATTGGACTCAAGGAATCATCAGGCGATATGAGGTACTTTTCAAAGATTATGCAATTCTCAGATAGTAACTTTTCAATTTTCCAGGGACAAGACGATCTTCTCCTTCCATCGTTATCCATCGGTGCGGATGGAGGCGTATGTGGCCTCACTAACTTCAGCGAAAATATTGTGAGCATATACAGGAAATTCAGGGAAGGGGACATCTCCGAAGCGCAGAAAATCCAGATGGAATCCAATGCAATTATGCGCGTGATTAACAGTGCGAATTTCCCAAGCGGATATTATTATGCTTTTTACAGGAAGTTTGGATTAAATGGTGGATACAGGGCACCGATGATTGAACCATCTGAGTCCGTTAAGGCTGCAATAAATGGACTCAACCAATGATTCATTCCTTATTGTAAATAATATATCCGGCTAAAACGAAGAACCGATCTGAAAGACATCTCCAGACTGACCGCTGATTATTTTTTTTAAAACTGAAAGGCGGCCGCCGTTCGACACTTAATACACTTCAACGCAATAACTGAAACATTACTGTGTTCACCTGGTTCTAGCCGGAAGCGGGTTTCACGTTCAATAACAGCCAGACCCGCGAGTTTCCTTGGACGTAGACACTCTTCTCCACGATCACCGATTCATTGACCATTAATCCCTGGTTGCTTCCGGCAAGATATTTCCTGCGGCCGATCTTGACCTTGCTGGAAACTGGATAACCGTAGAGATACTTTTCTTTTTTAAGTCCGACGACTATTCCCTCCTTTCCAGGGAGGAGCTTGGCTGTTACTTTAAGTTTCCTGCTCACAGCATAAGTATCCAAGAAGGAGATGCCAACAGCTAACGCTGGGAAGAAGTATATTGGAATTTTACTATACATAACATGGCTCGCGTTGAAATAACTGGGAATTGAAATTGAGATAAAAACCAGTAAAATGGCAATTTCCGTTGCTGAAATAAGACCGATAAACGCATTCAACACCTTCAGGCGATGCATCATTGATTCCCTATCCTCGCCTGATTCTGTAAAAACCGATATCGTTGCGGCGGCAAGATCCCTGCTTTCGCGGCCAGTTACATCGTGNNGGTATGGTATAAAAAAGTAATATTGCCATAACACCAACCACCAGATCTGCGTTACTCCCTTGCCTGAAAGTATTATTCAAGATCCTCCTGAAGACGAAAATCCAGGAAGCCGCTATCACAGCGGCAAGAAATACGAAATACAAGAACCAGATGCCATCATCAGAAGGCTCAAAGATAGAAAGTGCCACAAGCAGGGCCATCTGTATACACAGGACAAACACCTGCGGTGATATCCTTTTTTTCCCGCTTTCAGTTGAACCCATTCTTACCGCAACATGCGATCCAGGTGAAATATATATATCTATTCGAAAGATTTTGCATCTA
>DAQB01000128.1:0-3907 GCA_002502705.1 Thermoplasmatales archaeon UBA582
ACCGCCGACGAGGAAAAGGAGTCGCTGAGCAAGGATGAAATCGGGGTGGTTCCACTTGGGATGCCTCTCCTTGCAGGCCCTGGAACGATAACGACGACAATGATTTACTTCAACCTCAGAAGTACCGGGCTGGAAGACAAGGTAATGGTTTTTGTCGCTGTTCTACTGGTAATAATATCTGCATTCATAGTCCTGAGATCCTCCACGCTTCTCTTCAAGAGGCTTGGCAGGACGNNGGGACGGGTTCAATGATAATATCAAGAGTGATGGGTCTGCTGCTGGCCGCAATCGGGGTAGAATTCATGGCAAATGGAATTATCAGCATCATTCATACTATTTGAGGATGCATTGAACTATACGAATTTCAATATCTTTTTGCAGTCTGCGGCAGATAACTGCCCTTCAGCGGTTTTCCTGTCCCCATACGAAGCATATACTATATCTGACACTGAAAACGCTGCAATTATTCTCATGAACCCTGACGGTCCCATCGGTGAGAAGCACAAAGGTCTGTCAGATTTACTGAAGAACGAGATAAGCGATATCAGATCCTGGTAGAAGTTGATCTCGCGGTCATATTTAATTGCTATTTTAAAGATATCTGGATCCAGGCATGCCAGGGAATTGCAGATCTCATCGATTCCCGTGGCTCCATCAATGCCATGATATGAAACCATTCTGACAATATTATCCGGTACCTGGATGGAACCGGCGATACTGTTGTCCAAGTCCACGCATGGAGCTCCATACACGAATGCCTCTCGGTAGTATTCAATGTAATTTTCACTGCCCCTGTAAGTGAAGACATAATCTACTCCTTCTTCTCTTAGATATGCTAGAAGATTGTCAATGTCTTTGACTGATCTTTCCTGAAATAGATCGTACCTTATCTCAATAAGGGATCTTCGAAGGTCCCTGTCTTTTCTGAGAATATCGATCATGCTGTCGGAATCATCAGCGAAGACTGATGTTATTACAGATTTCCTGGAAGGCGATATTTTTTTGCTTCCGATAGAAATTTCATTCCAGACCCTTTTCATGCGAGAGGATGATTAAAAGCAATATAATTTTATATTCAGCCCAAACTTTACGTAATTGAAATGTTCAAACTGACAATGGTATCTGCACCATCACGTGTACTTGATACGGACCTGGATAGAACAATTGCGTATTTTCTATCTGACATCGGTTACATACCCAGACTGAGTCCAGATACGGATTATTCACAGATAGCCGAGTCGGCTTACTTCAGGCTGTTCAAGGAATGCTTTCTGTTGAATCCCCAAAGATACTGGACCGGGGATGAATTGATGGCCTACCTGAAAACCAGCAGGACCACGCTTTACAGGCACCTAAACAAGCTAAAGGCAATGGACATACTGGAAGAGATACAGGAAGGCAAGACAAAAAAATACAGGATGCGATCTGGCGACTTGCTAAGAGCATGGAGCTGGGTGGAGATAAACATGAAGATGGCGATGGAAAATTACAGGAAAACGGTTGAACATATATCTTCCCTTGTTGCAAAGCACTGATATCTGTTAAAGACGATCAGAGTAGGCGCCACATTGCATATGCGTCTGAGAGATCCGTATAATATTTTTTCATGGTTGAAATAATGACGAAGCCCAGTTTTCTGTAAAATACTATTGCATCTGTATTCTGAGTCTGAACCTCAAGCCTGATGCTCATCATTCCCTGATCCCTGCAGAGTTTCATGAAATCGTTCATCAGTGCTGTCCCTATACCGATTCTCCTCATATCTGGATCAACGGCCAACAGCAGCACGCGGGCTTCAGTCTGTGAATGTCTTGAGCCTGCAATGAAGCCTGCTATTTCGTCCCTGAAAACATATACCATGAAACCATCTCTCCACTGCTCACTTATATCAAATATCAGTTCATGGCTGTAATATTCTGCAAGGGTCGAGTTGGCAAGGGAAACGATCCTGTCGAGGTCATTATACTCAAATTTTCTGACATAGGCTATATCCCCCCTGCCTGTTTGCATAAATCACACAGAGTAAACATCGCTTATTACTTTTTTCCATAAAGATTACAAATGGATTTGCTGACCTCAATATATCTATTCAGATACCAGTTCCGTTGTTTAAATGCTATCAGTTTACATCACAAAAATAGAGGATGAAGTAAAAAGATTGCAGATACGTAAAATGGAAATTATAGTTGGGCGAAAAACTACTTTTTGATTATCTGCTGCAGATCCTGTATGAGTTTTTCTATTTCCTTTTCATGCCCTTTTACCTGTTCAGGGGCGTCAGTGAAGAACCTGATATAATTCTCTATTTCCCGGATCATGTCAGACACTGTGTTTGCTCTATCAAATGGAAAGAAGCCCCTTGTAAATGCACTCCTTGATTCAAGCTCCTCTTTGCCTTCATCTGTAATTTCATAACTGTTGTCCTCCAGGCGTTTGCACAAACCTTCCTGCTCCATCTTTGAAAGAAGTGGATAAATCGTTCCTGGGCTTGGTTTCCACCATGACATTGTCCGTGTTTCAAGCTCTTTTATCACATCAGATCCTTTCATTGGCTTCTCGTTAAGGAGATACAAAACAAATGTCCTGAGACCGCCGAACCCTCTCATATGCCCACCAAAACCTCTTCTCATCATACTATCACTCGATTATAGATATCGGTTTCCGATATATATCTTTGCTGGAATTAGTTCTGCTGTCCCTTATACATTTTTATCTTTCGGATCTCTCTGTTATATGCATCTGCGATTTCCACAAGACCGACTGTTCCAACCACTTTGTTCTCGCTGTCCACGACAATGACCTTACCTACAGTGCTTCTGCTCAAAATATCAAAAACCTGATGCGCGTTTGCTGTAGTGTCGACTTTCGGTGGATTTGGGTTAACAGCCTGCCATGCTTTGGTAGCTGTAAGATCGCTGTTGAGATCTATATCGTCAATTGAAAGCAGGCCGATAAGTTTCCTGTCTTTTTCCACTACCACGCTCTTTGTCTTTGTCTCCCTTATCTTTGAAACTGCTTCCTGCAAATTTGTCTCAGGCGAAACGTGTGGATAGTCACGGTTAACAGCTGATAATATGTTTACCTCATCGAGAACTGGCTTCTCGTATTCTGCTGCATGTGCAGGAGACATCTCACGATTTGCCACCTGTTTGCTGTATATGGAATATTTTTCGCCGCAAACAAAATACGCAACGAGTGTTGTAAGCATAAGCGGGAAGAAGAGACTGTATCCCCCAGTCATCTCTGTTCCCATTATAATCACTGAAATAGGTGCCTTTGAAACGCTGCCAAAAAATGAGATCATTCCTACAATTGTAAGGTCGACCACATCAACGGACGGAAAAAACTGGAAGAATATACCAAATATTGCGGCTCCCAGGAAACCTCCTATTACCATGCCAGGAGCAAATACGCCTCCAGATCCACCCGATCCAATGGTAAATGATGTTGCGACTATCTTTGCTATAACAAGAACAATCAGGATCCAGACTGGGAAAAGCGCCATCCTTTGATAGAAGATTAACTGCAGCCAGCCATATCCCAATCCCAGCACTTCTGGCAGGAAAATCGCAATTACGCCAACAACCGCCCCGCCTATCGCGGGTTTCAGATATCTGGAAACTTTTTTCATTTTAGTGAAAAGTTTCTGCATTCCATAAAAGAATACGACGTAAAATCTTCCAACCAGGCCCGCAACTACACCTAGGATAAGATAAAGCAGATTNNATGGAAGCCGGTGACTGTTGATGCGGGTATGATAAAAAGACCACGGTATGCAAAAGTGAAACCAAAGATAAGATATCCGACAAATGACGCAATAATTGCCGGGATCAGTGCTTCGACCTCGAAATCCTTTCTATACAGAATCTCGGTTGAAAGTATTGCACCGCCAAGGGGGGCCAGAAAT
>DAQB01000128.1:3973-5792 GCA_002502705.1 Thermoplasmatales archaeon UBA582
CTGCCACCAGAGCCGATTGTTATTGCTGATGCGACTGTTTTGACTATCGGGACACGCCGCCTTATTTTGCCATTATTATTGTGAAATGCTTCTATTGCTGCATCTGTACCATGGCCTTCTGCTTCCGGCGCAAACCTGTAAACTATGAAACCAGCAAAAAGTCCGCCTAAAACTGTTGCCACAGGAATTAACAACCGCCCATAGGTTGAAAATGTGATAACATAGTCTATGGAACCGGCAGATCTGGGAACATTGAATCCTGTTATATTAAAAAGTATAAGGTAATTGAAAACATTGATCAGCGTATAGAGAACAATCGCCCCAAGTCCAGCTATTACACCTATCAGGCTACCAATAAAAACCCACTTTCCAACATAGGCCGCATTGATCTTCTTTTTCAGGGAAGAGAACGCCTGATATAGGTTTGACATCAGCAATATCTTTCATGGAATACTACTTTCATTCTTTATTATTGCTAATCCTTTTACGTAAAGGATTCAAAGAACTTTTTGGCATCCGAAGCTGGATCATCGGAAAGCAGCATATCCGGGATCTCGTGCCTGAAATAGGCCGATCTCTTGTCCAGTATGATTGCAACACCTATGTCAGACTCACTCCTGATCAACCTTCCAATTTCCTGCCTTATCTTCATTGATGTCGGGTACTTAACGGAGTAATCCCATCCCTTTCCAGTCAGCCTTTCGTAATAATCATAGAGAGCCTTGTTTTTTGCATCCGGCCTCGGATAAGGTATTCCAGCAATTATGACCATTTCAAGCTGGTTGCCTGGGAAGTTCAGGCCCTCAGATATCCTGCCACCGGATACAGCCATCAGAACGTTCGATCCTTTCCTGAATTTCTTTAACAGAGCAAAGAGATCGCCCTGCGGCATCGATCTTTCCTCCTGAAGAGTTGCAAATGAGAATGGAATATCCGAGACTCTTTTCATTGCGGAATACGATGGGAAAAAGATAATTGTGCCTCTATTCGTGGATGAGATGATATTTTCAATGATGTCATGCATTTTAATCACCTCTTCATCGTTGAAAGAATCGTATTTTGTTGTAACCCCGGTATAGTAGAGTATCTTTTTCCTGTTCGAAGGAAAGACCTCCCTTACCCTCTTTGAGGGCATCCCCCTGAATCCGGTTATGTTCAGATACGCCTCCATGGGTGAGAGAGTGCCTGACATGTGGAGTGTCTTTGATCTTTTCAGGACTGATAAGAGGACAGATGGATCCAGGCAGAAGGCTGATATTGATCCCTCATTTGATTTTGAAAGTATTGCAACATAACTTTCTTCTGTAATATTCTCAAGCTTCATCATTGCAAGTGCTATATTCATCACACTCGATCTTGGTACTTTGCCTTCTTTTTCCCTCTTTTCTGCAATTGATTCTCCGAAAAGCTCCATATAACCAACAAGATTTGAGAATATCTCAGATGAAACCCGGTTCTGGATCATTATTGTCTCAATTATGTCGTGGAAATTTATCCTGACCTCTTCGCTTTCGCCAATTTTTTCGTCAATCATTGATATTATGGCAGATCTTATCATCTCAAGAACGTCAGATGATTTGTATTTCTGGAAAAGCAGGAAATCGCCCTGATCCTTAGCCTCGTTTTCGGCAAAATTGATCTGCTTAACCGATATCTCGAAGGATGCCATGTCCCTTGCAAGATCAGGAAGATTGTGTGCCTCATCAAGTATTATTACAATATCCTCACGGGTCAGGCCCCAGTGCTGTAGAAATCTTTCACCGATTACCGGGTTCAGGAAACTAGCATAAGGTGCGATCACGACATCTGCCTCCGGTAG
>DAQB01000165.1:0-136 GCA_002502705.1 Thermoplasmatales archaeon UBA582
ATTCTGTTTGACCGGAAGGGAAAATCTATGTCCTAATAAGAAGACTATGGGCGAAAATCTTCAGGGATCCTATGCAAAATACGTCAAGGTTCCTGAAAGGATAGCCGTTCCGGTTCCCGTCAACGTTCCAGAAGAA
>DAQB01000165.1:156-6156 GCA_002502705.1 Thermoplasmatales archaeon UBA582
TAAGCGTTGTAGGCGATTGCAGGACAGGTACCAGGATACTCATAACCGGAGCAAGCGGCGGTGTAGGTTCAAATGCCATTCAGATAGCCCATGCTCTTGGCTGTGAGGTATTTGCGTATACAAGATCTCCAGACAAAAAGGAAGCAATATACTCCTTTGGCGCCGATCATGTGCTTACCGGGGAAAACTTCGACAGGGATGCAAAGAATATAAGCGGCGACGGTGTTGATATCGNNTTCTTGAAGCAGTAGGTATGCCCACGTTTTTAAGATCGTTTCGATCACTTGCATTTGGCGGAAGGATGATTGTTGTTGGAAATATCGAACCAAAAAACGCTGACTTGCCAATCGGAGCAATGATACTGAAGGGCAACAGGATAGAGGGGAGCATCAGCTCAACAAGATATGATATGATATCCACCCTCCATCTTGCGGAAAAAGGGAAGATAAAACATATCGGAACAGCACATTTTGGTCTCTCAGAGATAGAGGAGGCATACTCTTTCATCAGGAGCAAGAACCACACTGGAAGGGTCTTTATAGATGTGTGATCCATATTTTAACAGCCTGTCGTAAATAGAAATCAAAAGGATTATTATTGAGATAAAATTGCCGTCCTGATAACATGGAAGAGCTCATTTGCAATATTGAATTTGAGAAAGACGAGGATACATTTTATGCTCATCTCAGAACCGAGATAGGCGGTCTCAGAGAGTTCACCGGAGTCACCTTTGATGATGTACTCAACCAGGTTATCGTAGAGNNTAGAACTCGAGGAAGAGCTCTCCTGAAGCCGGTTCATTTTTTGTACCAAAAAACATTAATTACCTAATGAGTTAATAGTTCAGTGAAAATATTATCAATTCTCGCTGTTCTTATTCTTCTAATAGCGCCAGCAGCCTATGCTGGCGGTACGGCAACATCCGTAAAGGTTACGACTGGATCATACCCGGAAATTTCTGTTAATACCAGCAGGGGAAATGATATCTCTGTATCTTACTCCTATCTGCTGCTTACCCTTCATCTTAACGGAATGGGTTTCAGTTCAGCGGGAGCAATATCAATTTTCGGTGCAAATCTTGAGAAGGTCAACTGGAATATAAAACAGGCATCATCAGTGACTTATTTTAACTCGTCATTCTCACTTTCACCAACATTAATGCAACCTCTTGGTAATTTATCCGGGACTTATGACAATCTCACCTCCTTCTATCCTCAGGTGACAATGTCAGTCCAGATGGGTTATGCAAAGAATATAGTTGATACAATTTATGCGCAGAATACAAACAACACAAACGAGTCAGTACAATTCACTAATTTAAGTCAGTCAACCTTCTATATCTCAAATTATATTACAGTTAATTTACCATCACTTACAACTACACTTTTCGGAATGGACCCATCATACACACTGCAGCTGCTTCAGCAGATCAATAGTTCCGTTAACGGAACAACGCCGAGATTTGATGGCATAGAAGGGCAATTTGGAGTTACTCCATTCATGGGATTTGCCTTTACCCACGGGAACACAATAAGAAAATCACAGAGTTTATTCTGGTGGCCTGAAAACTACACAGTCAATAATTCTTCAAAGGAAATAAAGGCATATATCCTGAAAAGATTCAGCGGCGTATTTCTTGGTTTCCAGTATTCAGCAAACCAGAAAAGCTCCGTCATCTTCCAGGATCCTTACTTCAGCATACTGAATGAAACAATAAACGGCCTAAAGATAGTCAACCAGAAGCTTCATCAGATATACCAGACACTTGTTGATAACATCGAATACCTTTCAACTGGATCGGTAGCAGGTCTCCTGCTTATTGGCGCAGCCTATGTTTCATACAGAAGAAAAAAATTCTAGGGGCCAAGAAGCGATATTAGGGCTGAAGCCATGCTGTCCAGGAAACTTACCCTATATTTTGCCAGAACATCAAGGATGCCCTGCCTGTCAGTAAGTGAAACACCATTCTTAGACTTCACAATTATGCCATCATCGATTAATCCGTCTAATTCCTCACGGAAAGAAGCATTCCGTAACCACTTTTCCACATACTTCGCCGGCGCATTTCCCTTACCGGCCAGGCATGTCAGTATGATTTCCCGCGTAATTCTATTCCTCAAATAGAAGACAATGCTTCGTTCCATGGAAGTACCGGAAACATTGGAAAAATACCTGAGCATTTTTCCGTCTTTTTTCTTGACTATGATATTCTCCTTTTCGAGCTGATACAGGTGATACTCAAGCTGACCAGTCGCCATTCCTGATTTCCTCTGGAGTTCCCTGAAGTGGAGACCAGGGTTCTGGCTAATTGTATCTAGAATAATCGACCTGGTATCGCCTTTTGCTATCAAGATCAGCTTCCCCTAACTACCCCCGAATAAAAAATCAGCAAAATAAAAAGATCCGTCAGGGAAAAAATGAAAAGGTCTAAGTATATTGTGCCAAAAACACTGAATGCTGTCAGAATAAGAATAAAATCTGAGATAAGTATGAGGGCGAAAGATGCAAGCAGGTAACGGAAGATCCTCATACCTCCCACCCTGATTGCCTTTGCGACCACGACGATCATGAAAATTGAAAGTATCAAAGAAATTCCGGTCAGAAAGATTAGAAAATCCACCATGCTTGTTTCTTATACAAAAATGATAATGACCTTATAAAATATTACCCATAAACTGTTATGACCCAGAAGAAGCAAATATTGCAAGGTTCAAAGACTTCATTCATTGAGCATGAAACCATGCCTCATTAATTCCCGTCTGACATCGGACGGGATCTTGCTGCCTGACAGCTGGGATATTTTTCTCATCCATCCAGATTTCTGTTTCTCCTTAAATGTGTATATTTCATTCTTCGTCAATGTCAACAGGATCATACCTGATCCATATGCAGATTTTATAAGGTCCTGCAGGTATAAGGAAATGAGTTCCTTCTGCGTTATTATTCGAATTCCCTGCGGTTTCTTCCTGAAATTCATCAGATCCCTGGTTGCGTAAACTATCTTGGATCCTCCATGTATCTTTGCCTTGAAGATTTTTCCTGCTTTCATCATGTCACGGCAGATGTCTTCAAAAATTTCCTGATCGCTGTCAGAAACAGCAAAACGTGAAAACCTTTCCCAGTCTATGAATCCGAACCTTTCAATCAATTTGCGTATGGATAAAGTGAAAGCTTCCCTTTTCTCAAATTTCTCAGGGACGAAGATATATTTCCTGTTAGCATCCTTTGCAATGATTGACCTGAGGAATAATGTCTTCAGTGTACTTCCGATTCCAAATATGTTTGTCCTGAGACCCATTATAACTTCTCTTTCGGATACACCGTTTGCCTCCATTACGAGACGGAGAACACGGGTCTCGTTTTCCGTCAGTTTCCGGTCCCGCATACTCCTGAAAAGTGATGCCGTTTCGATAGTACCATAAATGGACTGCCCATAGGCCCCCCTTATTGTATACAGGATTCTGGATCTGATGTAACTATTAAGCTGAACTGGAGATATTCCGGAATAGGATGCCTCGACTTCATTGAAAAAACCAAATGGCGAGTTCTTTATGTTATCGTAGACAGAATCAGGCGATGAGTGCGACTTTTCCTCCCTGTAGGCAGCATAATAAAGAAGGGTTTCAGGTGAAATATCAAGAAGCGTGATCTCACCAATCGAAAAGGACTTTTCAGTGACAGGTATACCGTATGAACTTGCGAGTTCGATTACCTGCTTCGGTGCGTTTTCATATACAACAGTGGTGAAAATGTTTCTGTCTACCAGATCNNCCAGGTATGGAACAAAAGACGCGGCTCCATCGATATCAGAAACAAAACCGTCTGAGAGCATCATGGTATCCTCCCTGATTTCCATGTTGAATGATAAAACGGATCTCCCGTTGTAAAAGAAGTGATGATCCGTGTCTGTATTCTTGAACTCCTTTCTTAGATAGACGGAAACCGGATCAAGATCAGAAATGACTGCAGCATTTTTCTCTTTCAAGTCATGAATGCTTCCAAATTTTACATCTCCGTCAACATAATTTCTTTCAGCATCTATCACCTCTTCCAGACCGGTTGTATAGAACCAGAAGAAGGAGGAGAGCTCATTAAGGGATACCGGGCCATATTTTTCGATCATCATTTTAATAGCATCTTTTTTGCTGATTGGATCCGAGAGACCCTTGATGACAAAGAGTGAATTATCACGGCCATGTCCAATCAGGCAGCCGAACTCGGCACTTCTGACAAGTTGTTTTATCACCTGGCGATCGAAATTCAGTGTGCTGGCAAGATCCTGCTCCGTTCGGACGCCAGAAGCAACCGCCTCAACCAGGGAGGCTATATTCCTGTCCGGTTTCTCATACCTCAAGGAATGAAGGGCATCAATCAGCCATCCTGCAGCAACCGTCTCTTTATGTCTTATGATTCTCCCAGTCTTTGCGGATCCGCTTTCTATTAAACTGTCCAGTTCATCCCTGTTGAAATTGGCACACCTTGATGAGTATGACCACTCGTCCATTGAGAAACCGTACTCTGCAAAATATTCATCGATATTCTGGACCTTTCGCGTAAGCCAGTTGACCCGGAGCTGCTGAATATCGTTTGTATTCCCGCTCTTCAGAGCGTTGAGATCTTCCTGAAGGATATACTGCTTTGAAAAAACAGGTGTTATGAAATCCAAAATTACAGATTTTTCATCAAGCATCCGCGAAAGGGCATTCTCAAGATCCTCCTGCTTCACAGGTATCCTGATACTTATCTCATCAACAGTGAGCGGCCCGGTGGACCCTAAAAGCAACCGTATCATTTCCATTATAGACTCTATCTTATCTTTTTTACTGAAAGGCAGGTCATTTCTGAAGTAGATCACGTTTCCATCCACTATCTCTCTTCTGATAAGGTAATGAGACTCCAGACTGGAAAGCTCATTCCTGAGATCCTGCTCTGCTTCCTTTGACTCGGATCTAATCTCCCTGAAGGTTTTTCCAGTGCATAGATCTATAATCCTGGATTCATGAGGTAAATCATCAGCTGGAATGAATGCACTTCTTACGATATCGTAATAATTGATCGATGTCCACTGGGGAGCCTTCGCAAATACAGATACAAGTTTCCTTTCGTGAATTATTTCCTCAATATCTTTCTTGATGTCATACGATGCATATGGAAATGGAGAATTAAACCTGTTCCTGAGCGGATCGACAAAGAGGAAATGGTCAATATTCCTCACAAGATCCTCCTTGCTGGCTATTTTTGGCACTTTCGACAGGAAATAGTTCTCGACAACCTTTGCTTCCCTGAACATAAAGGAAATTGTGTTTCCTGAATAAATCCTGTCAAGTATCTTCCCCTGAAGATCCTTCAATATCTTTGATCTGTCCTCCATCAGAACTATATCTGAGATACCTGCAAGTATGAGGCCATACGAGAACGGGCTACCTTCATGTGCATAATCATTTATTGAATACTGCCCGCCCTTTATCACAGTATCTACATACCTTTGAGCCCTGGGGACGTCCATCATATCATTCATTATCTCATGATACGTCTCCTTGATAACCGGGAAATTCTCCATCGAACCGAGAGTACGCAGGATCTTATCGCTTCTCAGCTGTTGCCTTACCACGGATATATCAAAGCCCTTGTATTTCCTGAGGACCATCAGCGACCTTGTCGCGCAGTGCCTGAACCTCTGTTTGAAGACCTCTGTGTTGATTATTGACCTCTTTACAATATCATTGAAATCTGCCTTCTTGACAAGGTTTATCTGATCCTTTATCGGCACTTTCTGTGGAAATGTGAGCATAAAACCATCATCTGTAACACTGATTCTAACATTAATGGAAAATTCATTAGTAATCGCAAGTGCAAAGCTCCGTGAAAGTGCATCGTTTACTCTTCTTCCCAGCGGCACATGATAAATTGTGTTGAAAAGATTTGAATCGTCTATGTATCCTTCGACAAGAAGGTGTCTGTCAGTCGGTATCCCAAAGTTTTTCTGTGATCGGATATAGG
>DAQB01000051.1:0-1675 GCA_002502705.1 Thermoplasmatales archaeon UBA582
AGATCAGCGATGCCATGCCGGAGGCGGGTACGGAAATTTTGCCTGCCAACCTGGAATCCGAGCCGAATTTCCGCCGACTCGCCGGAGTGAATTTGCAGAAACTGCAAGTTCACAGCCGATGATCTTGTAGGAAATAGCTCCCTCATTATAGGGGTATCGTCACATGTCATTTTTCGTATGGCAATCGGTACCGATGCCGGTATGCCCGTACACCCATCCGTACGGCTTTCCGTATGGGGTTCCGTACACCGGCCGTATGGTATTTGTCTAGCAACCGTATAGTACATATTTATGAGACTACGGCACCTAACTTCAAATCCGGTAAAGTACTGCTTAAATTATATATAATAGTAATATCATTCAATTTGGATTTCTTCGGGTATACAGAAACACACTTTACAGCAGATCAAAGTAATAAAATGCTTTAGGCAACTTCATACATCCACTATGCAGTATGCATTTCTCCTTCAAATAGAGTCATGGTATTATATTAACAAAAAATATTAAGGAGAGTGCAACCATATAGATTTGTAATGAAACAAAAGTGAAGATTGAATGAGCATATATCAGAAATTTCAAAAATTGAGTCCATATTTGTGGAGAAAATATAGTGTTACGATTGAAAATTTAAATCTGAACCCATTACTAAAGAAAGCACCCTATGAGAATGATACTGTAGCAGTTTTTGGCAACAAACATGACTACTTCAGATATCTGGCTAAAGAAATTGTAAAGGATGATCCTATACAATATCTAGAATTTGGAGTATATACAGGAGATTCCATTAGAGAGTGGACAAATTTAAATCAAAATGCAAAAAGTGAGTTCTTTGGTTTTGATACCTTCCATGGACTACCTGAAGATTGGACTTATAAGATGAAGAAGGGAGAATTTGATTTGCAAGGAAAAATGCCTATCATAAATGACCCAAGAGTTAAGATGATAAAAGGCCTATTTCAAGAAACTCTCCGTCCATTTCTGAAGGCTTTTAGCAGAAAATGCAAGATGGTAATTCATCTTGATGCAGACTTGTTTTCTAGTACATTGTATGTCTTAACTCAGCTTGATCCTTTTTTAGAAAATGGAGATATTTTAATGTTCGATGAATTTAGTGCTTTAAATGGTGAATTCAAAGCATTCAGCGATTATCGTGATGCATACTACCGAGGCATTAAAGTTGTAGCCAAGGTACCATCCAATGGATGGATTTGTGATCAGGTAGCTTTTTATTTTGAAAAATAATTTTAACTTTAACCTGAGTGATTTTTCTACTTAGGGGTATCTAAAATTTATATTATCGGGATATACAATCTTGACGAAGTTCTATGTCTTTTTTGTCTTATTTATAACCCCCTTTCAGATATGTTAACAACTTCATTTGAATATTTTATTTCTCATTAATCATAAATATGATTTAACCCACAGAGACCTATTTGCATTTTCTTGCCACCTTTCTGATCAGACTGTCCCACAATTCCGCAGTAGCATCCCATGAATATTTCTTTGCCACCTCAATGGATGATGACCACCATCTCTCGGGGTCGTTCAGTATTGAGAAAGCGGCCTCGGCGAGTGCTTTCCTGTTGCCATCCTTAACTTTGATGCCGTTTATTTCATCTTCAACGGTGTCTCTGACCCCCGGTACGTCATACGCAACAGTTGGTGTTCCAGCGGC
>DAQB01000051.1:1702-1951 GCA_002502705.1 Thermoplasmatales archaeon UBA582
AACCCCACCCTTCCGTAACTGAAGTGTGGACATTCAGCCATGCAGAGGCAACAATGTTTGAAAGTTTTACACTGGAGATTCTTCCCTTGAATTCTACATGATTCTGGACATTGAATCCATTTGCCAGTTTTTTCATATTCTGTTCTTCTGGTCCCGTTCCAATAATAAAAAGTCTGATGCCTTCAATCTTGTGCAGCAGGCTCTTCAGCAGATACAGAACTTCTTCCGGTCTTTTGTATCTTCTCATTC
>DAQB01000051.1:1958-9719 GCA_002502705.1 Thermoplasmatales archaeon UBA582
CCGGAGGAATCATTATTATTTTGTCTCCTTTTATTTCCAGTTTGAGAAGGTCATTTCTGGATGTTGTTGATTCTGTCACAAAGACCGTATCATGGTAGAGAATGAAATAACATCTTTCTATGGCCGTTATAAATTTAGCTGTAACTGGTTTGACCTGCCCGGGAAGAGACCTGGAGTGGAGATGGCGAAAGAATACTACATTGTGTTTATTTAGAATACTTGAAGAAATCCATGGAACTGCATGCCCAAGGTCGTTCACAACCAGGTCGAAATGATACTTTAATAGAAGAACAGGAAGTGCTAAATGTGGGGCGATGTTTCTGCCAAAGCGATGAATTTCAATTCCCTGCAAATTCTCAACGGGTTTGCAGCCCTGCCAGCCTCCGGTCAGTAGAATTACTTTGTGCCCTCTCTGAACGAGCCTTGTGCAGACCTCGTTAATGGTTCTCTCTGCACCACCGGCCCTAGGATTCATGGGATCGCGGTGCGCAAGCCAGAGGATTTTCACAGCCCCTTAATTATCTAGAAAGTTATAAACTATTTTTCTAATATTGATTTTATCTTTACTCACATGGTTGTTTAAATGAAAACACTCAACAGGTGTATGAATTTGAGAATATTATGCAGCATTTTGAAATGAAAATGCTAAGATTTCTGGAGGTGATACACGAAGTGCTATGGCTCTAACGTGTCGGTAGACAAGGATCAGAGTATTTCATTCGGTCGCCGTGGGAAAGTTGCTTCAATGACCTGTACATCAGTATCCTCTTCATCAACAAAAGATGTAATGAAGGTCATAATAGTTGTTTATGATGCATTAAGAAACATAGTTACTGAGAGGTTGGGTTTCAGATATGAAATAACTGGAAGTTGAAAATATAATCAAACATGATTAAGAAGCGAGGGTCAGTCTGCTTACATTTATGACATATTCTAATCGTCAGTTGATCTTCATGAATATCGGCGTGGGAACTCAAAAAAATATATGTGCAGTCACGTTCGAGTGTCATGGTTCTAATATAGCTCGGGATAAAGCACGTTACATTCATAAGATATCTTATTATGGCAGGTATATGGTAGATGTCACGATTCTTGTAAGAGTTTTGTGGCCCGGAGGGCCTCAAAGAATCGCAGTAAAGGAAGCTGAACTATTACAAAGAGATGGGTTCACTGTCAATCTCGTTTTTATTCGCGAAACTTCAAGAAAAGTGGAAGGCATGGTTAACGTTCCACATAAAGTAGTTTTCGGCATTGAATCCAACAGGAGACTGCTCCAGAAATTACTGTTAATGTTGACAAGACATTACAATAATGGAAGAGGAGCAGATGCCACTGTGGATCTTGATCTCATAGGGATTTATGAGTTTACGAAAAGTGACACCAAGGTAGTTCTGTACTTCGATCAGTTTACTTCACTTTTTAGTATATTGAGAAAGTTAAGGGGGCCATTTAAAAAGGTTGTCTTTGTGCACGAAACTGCTTTCCGGGAAAGTTCTCCATTGAAAAAAATTATTGAGCGAATAGCTCTAGTAAGTTCGGACTACATACTTACTAATTCTTACTTCAATAAAGAAGTCTTAAACAGTAAAGGTTACAAGAATGTAGAGCTGGTGTATCCCGGTATTCAACTTATGCCCAATTTACCAAGCTTTGATGAAAAATCAAATATATGTATAGTTGTAACTGTTTTTGAGCCCTGGAGGAAACCAGAGATACTGATAGACATTGCAGAGCACTTGAAGAATACAAAGATTGTTATGGCCGGACAGTGGGCTGACTTAGAGTACAAGAGAAAAATTGAAAATGAAATTGCTAAGCGCAATTTAGTCAATAGGGTACAAATCACTGGAATCGTCGAAGAATCTGTTCTTCATGAATTATACCAGAACTCGAAGGTTGCGCTCAGATTAGGATATGACGAACACGGCCCAGGAATGGGCTCATTAGAAGCAATTGGATTCGGTCTGCCCTTGGTTGTAAATACGGGCATTGGAATCACAGAACTTCTTAAAAATTATGGTTATGATCTAATCTTTGAGGAAATTATCCCTGAGGAAATTGCCCAAACTATAGATAAACTTACTTGTGAAAAAAAAAACCTGGGAAAGATATCATAATATAGTCATAAAAATTGCTGAAAGTAACTCCTGGGATCAACACGCTACCACCCTCACTGGCATAATGAAGAGGCTTTTAGGTGAAAAATAATGAAAGCTCTAATAATTCAGGGCAGCGATGACAAATTCGGCGGGGGAATAGAATCCTTTGTCTCGACATTGATTCAGAATGAGAAGATGAAGGATGTTAAATTCACTATTTTATATCCCGGCACAGCTGGCTCAGAGAAAACAGTAGAAGAAGATGGAGCGATAACGCATTACCCTATTGAAGTCCCATTTAACTTGGAGTCTAAATTATTCAAGCAAATAGATTTGATGCTTTTTAATATCTTTTTGTTGTTTTCAAAGAAAGTATTTTCTGATCACTACGACGTGATTCATGTTAATGGAATTGCCGGAGCACTGATCCCTTACAGATTTTCAAAACGCTCCTTATTTACCATTCACGGTAATGCTCTTGTCAGCTTTATGGAGCAGAGAAGCTTATACAGCAAAAGCCAATTGGTTTTTAATTTTCTTAATTCTTTATTGTACTACACTTTTGAACTCTTTGCATTGAAATTTTCCAGGATAGTCGTTTCCGTTTCGCCCTCTGTAAGAAATAAATTTGCCAGAATCAGCAACAAAAGTATCATTGTGGTACCTAATGGTATAGAATTCAAAGGCCGTTCTAAGAGCACCAAAGCAGAGATAGAAAAGAAGTACAATATCAAGGAAGGAGCATTCATTTGCTTATGGGTTGGCAGAAATCCTGAAAGGAAGGGATTGAGCACCGCAATTAATTCTTTGATAAATATTGATAACGCCTACCTACTTGTAGTTGGCACTCCCAGACTTACACCTTTAGTGAACAATAAAAATGTTATATACTGTGGTAATTTGACAAGGACCGATTTGGATGGACTGTACACAACCTCTGATCTGCTGATCTTTCCATCAAGATACGAGGCCATGAGTTATACAATAATAGAAGCGTTATCTGTTGGTCTGCCAGTAATTGCTTTTAGGAAAGAGTTCATTACAGATATTGTCGGCATGAACTATCCTTTACTGTGCGACAGTGAAGGAGAATTTAGAATGAAAATTAAAGACCTAATGACCTGGAGTAAAGAAGATATCGGAAGACTTAGGGAACTCTCCATTTCCATATCTAGAAATTTCACCGCAGATGCTATGGCAACAAAGTATTTTGAACTGTACCGGGAGATCTCTGATGAGAAGCAATAATGCTCTAATTATCCCGACGCTTGGAAATTTTGAACTTTTGAAAAATATAAGCCCGTATTTAAACAGACAGTCTTTTCAGGACTTTAACATAATATTTGTTATTGGAAAAAATGTTGACCCATCGTTTTTCAGGGAGCGAATGGATAAACTTTTGAATCTTAATTATGAGGTCATATCTCAGTCCCAAAGTGGAATCATAGATGCCATGAACACAGTACTAGGACTTAATTTTCGACTGATGGTCCTCACAGATGATGACGCGGAACCCTCAACTTCCTATGTTTCTAATGCGATTGACTTCCTAGAGAAACACGAAGATGTCGGCATGGTATTTGGAAAAGTAAACGGCGTTTTCCCGGATACAGTTAAATTCAAATTTCTGAGGGGATTCAATTCATTGGCTTCAAGAATTAGTCTGTTTGGACGATCTCCTTATAGATATTTTAATACAGCCGGACTGCCTTCTGGCAGTTATTTGTGTCCCTCCAATAATAAGAGTGTGGAAGACTACATGCCCATTGGCGTATGCATGGCATGGCGCCATGACTTAATAAATGATTTCAAGCTTCCAAATTATGGCAGTCATGGTATTTTTTTCGAATCTTATATCTCATCAGCATTATGGTCTAAAGGGTTAACTACATACTTTTCACCCAGACTGGAAGTAGGCCATATGACTAGGGAATCTTTGAGCAGGTCAAAGAGCTCCTCCTTGGATATTTTGAGAGAGATGTATCTGACTCCTAAAGTTCTTTACAGTTCTGGATTTGAAATAGATTTGGAAGCAGTGAAAAGGTTGCTCTCCATCACAAAACTGCTCCCGGGCAATAGTGGAAAGGTTATAGGGAAAGACTTGAAGGAGTTCTTAGAATATGCCCGGAAATGATTCCGGCGCTTCAAACATTCCGTCTAACAAATACTACCAGGTACCACAGGAAAACTGAGGAAATTACAAGAAAAGCAGTTCCGATGATGAAATTGGCCAGATTCTCTTCAAAAACAACTGCTGAAAATGCTAGTGGAGGATTGTACTTTAAAGTTATGGGGTCTGTGCCATTATAGTAACCATAAATCTGTACAGTATTATGACTAGCCACCTCATTACCAGGTATCCCTATGCTTGTTTGGAATTCGGTTGAATAATTTCCCAACATTATATTATTGAAAAGGACAGATATAGTTGACGATAGAGACAGATAGAGGGAAAGTGTCACATTTGGTATCACTGATGAATTCACACTAAGCACAGGGATTGATGAAGTATTCACATGAACGTTGACGTTTGAAATATACGTTCGGAAGTATGCCCCAGATTTGCCTATGTATGAGACTGAAAGATCAGCGTTATTCTGCGGAACTTTAATTATCAAATTGTAATAGCCTGAAGAAACTGTTTCCGAATCAATAATCTCAAAAAAGTTATATGTACCATCAACAGTTTGAACCTTATACGTAAAGTTTGTCAAATTCAAATACTGATTTGAATTGGAACCCTGCAAATAAACAAAAGGTGTAATGTTGCTTCCAAAAATCACGAAGAAACCGTGAAACGTCGAATTAAAGGGAAAGTAGAAATTTTCTGAATAAGTGGCGTTAGGTTGTGCCCCAATCAGTGAAGTCTGATCGAAATCTCCAATATCGGTTGTTTTAGGAGGGCCAGACGGTATTTGCAACATATATGTGCCATCGATTTTTGCGTAGTTATCCAAGGAAGACCATAATGCACCCATGTCGATACCGTATTGCTGATTTGACGAGTTTTTCGAGATACTTGCGCTGTAGGTCTCTTGCATCAGTGAGCCCACCGAGGGTATGGTAGAGGGCGGATTATGTATTCCTGGAGCTACTAAGACCAGTGTAATCAGTGTAAATATCACCAGGTAAGAAGTCATCTTAATTACCTTTCCATTCAAAGGCATCTCAGATGCGCTTGTTTTCGTATTTTCAGATTTTGAGGTGGCTGCGGGATGCTCCTTATATAAGAAATAAACCAAGTATATGAAAAGGGCAATAAAATAAAGAGATTCTAGCGTGTAGTATATAAATATTGGAGATTTTAAAAAATATGCATTTATTGCAGGATTTAAATCATAAAAGAAACCAAACATTACTGCCGTCGATGAAGTTATAAATGCACCGATATCAAAAAAAGTTAATAGAGTTAAAAAACTTAGATGATGATAGTCTTTCCTTATGGAGAATAAAAGAATTGAAAAAGGGGCAATTGCTACAAGATACTGTGGATCACTGTGCGGGACAAATAATACAAATATAATTGATTCTATGAAATATATCTTGATGAGATCTAGAAGCGTTGGTTTTTTGGACAGGAAGATAAACCCGATCCCGGCAATGACCATAGCCGAAATGAAAATAATTAAACCTGCGAGTAGGGGGATTACATAACCATTTATCTCCCATATCATGAGGTATGGTCCCCAAGCCCCATTGGCTCCTAATCCAGTAACACCAGAGGGCGTTACTACTGCGATGCTTCCCAAGATCGACCCCTCACTTAGTGATATCCCATAGATATGATAAACAAAAATTGGTAAACCTTGACCAAATAGAATTATCAACAAAAAGATTGCGAGATATGTTAGTGATATTCGCTTGCTTGTCTTGCGATAAACAAAATACAAAACAGGTATAATCAGAAACACAGGATATATATAAGTTGCTGCCGCCATACCAAGAAATACGGATGACATGAAATATTTACTTTTATAAAGAAACACTATGGAAAAAATTTCGAAGAATAAAGCAATAATGAGCCCGTTTCCATGAAAAGCAGCATCATATAGTACTATGGGCGTCAGAAGAAAAATAAATGCAATTGAACTCGCCAATCGATGCCGGAGACCTTCTTTGATTTGGATAAAATATATCCCGATTGCCGTTAACCCCATGGAAACCAAAAATGGTAATTTGATAGAAAATTCCTGCACCATGACATTTTCCATGCCGAAAAGTGCAAAAGGTATATTGAATAAATAACCAGCCACCATCATTATGTAATAATAGATTCCAAATGGCCAAAAATAGAAAATGTTCTTTCCGAATATATAAAAGTAGTAATACTGTGTCAGAAATGAAGCTTCGTCATAGGGATAACCAGTGGAAAATGATATTATTATTATGCAAATTGAAATTATTCCTAGTAAGATTAATTTATCATGCTTTCTCCACTGATCCGAGAAGAAATATGACATAATGATTTGGCTTTATGAAGCCGTTTATATTAAATGTTTTTATCCTTTGTAACTGGTCAGTCTGTTGTGCTTGTCAATTTCATTCTAGTTTGGCACTTCTTCTGATGATGGATGGAGAATCTATGATGAAGTTCTTTCCCCTCAGCTTGGATGTGTAATATACAGAGTATATCCTTGTGTATATCTCGGCTCCCTTCTCTGATCTGGATCAGCCGGAGATTTTCATGTATATTACAGAGGGTCTCAGTGCCCTCTCTGCCCTGTTATTGGTGGGTTCAACATCAGGATTCATAACGAAATTGAAAAGCCACTCCTTCTTCCGTTTCACGAGATTCTTCACAAACTTGCTGCATTTCCTGCTGTCATGATCGGAATCCAGCAGGAATACGAGCTTGTGGTGAAGATATTCGACATTATCCGTTGTACCAAGACCATGATATTCCTTTGCCTCATCGTATACTGTCTGAAGTAATCTCTTAATCCTTTTCCCCTCATCACCGTAGAAATCCTCGAGTTCCTTTACATGGCATATGATGTGTGACCAGCAGTACTGCTGATCATTCTCGGATTTCCATGCAAGCGTTTCGAATGCGGGATATCTATCATGCACATCAGTGCCGTTGTGATCCTTGAGCAACTCCAGCGGTATTTCATGCCCGTTCCCCCTGGATATGTGGAATATGGCCTCACTCTTCGTGAGGAATGTCCACAGGTTGTATGGATTCCCGTCTATCCGCCAGGATGTTGAGTCCATGTGCCTTGATGGTGCATTCCTGATCTCCAGAAGGAGAGATGCATACTCAGATCCAAGGGAATCCGAAAGCTGTGACAGTATATTCTGTATCCCACTTCTGATGTCATTATTCCGAATACGTTCATCATGGTCGCTGCTGTATTCTCTATGCTCATCCTCATCCCTATGCGGAAGTATGCCACTGTTAACATTGCCCTCAATGATAATGTGGCACTGAGAAGCGCGTCAATGATAGTCTGCTTCATATTGGAACATCTGTAGAAAATTTTTGAATCTATTCCCTTGAGGGAGCTGGCAGAGGGAGCATACCAATATTGCCAAATGGCATAGGGTCTCTTGAGATTTTCAAGGATATGGAAAGTTGCATAGTATATCCACAAGGAGATGTCACTCGCTTGCATGAATTAATTAACGAATTAGTCAATGACAAGTGTGTTGCACAATTCAA
>DAQB01000074.1:0-8192 GCA_002502705.1 Thermoplasmatales archaeon UBA582
ATAATATTTGATATATTTAAATATTCTTGAAAAATAGGGATTATATTGTAATATTAAAACAAACTTATAATAAATGGTGTAAATTAAAACTGATATTTACTCACTTCGCCAAGATCTGTGATATAAGGTTTGCATATACCTTCGTGCAGTTATAAAGATCCTCGAAGTTTATGTATTCCCGATCCTTGTCAGATAGGCTCAGACCTTCCAGCCTCTTCCCGCCGGAAGGACCGTAGTTGACCGCCTTGGCACCGA
The DNA here is from genome assembly GCA_002502705.1 of Thermoplasmatales archaeon UBA582. GTDB lineage: Archaea > Thermoplasmatota > Thermoplasmata > Thermoplasmatales > Thermoplasmataceae > UBA582. The sequence goes on from DAQB01000074.1 coordinate 256, forward strand.
GTGCATTGAAGCTTGGAGCGTTCGAATACCAGAGCTCATAGGTCATGGATGGATCCTTTCCGACAACTTCTTTATGGGCCCTCTTTATCGATTTTACAATAAAGTCATCTTCTGGAACTTCAGTAGGCGGGTTGATTGAATACGGTTCAAATATGAGGTCAAGGTCCGGATGTTCCCTGTTAAGACGATTTACAAGTGCTGATACCTCCTTTCCTACCTGAACAGCAGTCCAGTCCGGAGGATACCTGATATCAAGATACATTGAAACTGAATCTGGAGTCCTGGACCCCTTCCATGGTCTGCCACCCCGGATGGCTGCAACATTGACTATTCCTTTATATCCTTTGAATTTGGTCTTTTCCTCAAATTCCTTCTTCCATTTGCTGACCGCTTCAATAACCAGGGTAAATTCCTCGATCTTGTTTGGTACACCGCGGGACCAGGCAGTATGAACGACTGTGCCGCCCCTCGATGTCAGCTTAACCCAGTATGAGCCAAAGTGACCTATCATAAGATTCATCCCGGTTGGTTCTCCAAGCACTACATAATCAGGCAGAAGCCCATGGGAGGTTGCGTATCTGGCACCTGCGCCATAACCCCTGTAACTCTTTCCTACAAAATCATCCACCTGTGTTTCTTCGATCTCACCACAGGTTGCTGATATCACTATGTTTCCCGATAATTTTACACCGGAATCTATAATGCTTTTAGCAGCAGAAATATATGCTGCAAGGGCTGCTTTCATGTTAAAACTTCCAACGCCAAAAATCCACTCCTCCCCGTTGATCTTCCTGACAGATGCAACTGGCGCAGAAGCTCCTCCGAACATAAACTCTTCATTCCCGCTGAATGACACATCCAGGTGCCCGTCGAATTCCAGTACCGGACCAGTTCCGTCGCCCCTCAGTGTCCCGACAACGTTTGGTCTTCCCTCTTCTACCTCCTGCCAGACAACCTCCATGCCTATGGAACGTAGTTTCTGTGAAACGTACCTGCCCATCTGCTCTTCCTGCCCAGTAGGGCTGGGTATGTTTACCATGTCAACAACCATCTGCTTCAGTTCTTCCCTGTTTATTTTAGAGTATATCTTGTTTAAATCCATTTAATTCCATCTCTTATTGTTTTTTAAGCTCCATTCATTGTAAAACCGCCATCGCATATTACAGTGTTCCCTGTCATGTGGAAAGAATCCTGTGAAGCTAGGAATGTCACGATGTGCGCAATGTTGTCTGGATCGCCTATAGACCTCAGAGGCGTCTGGCTCACCATAAACTGCCTCCTCTCCGGTGTCCAGTCCTGCCTTGCCCTCAATAAAGGGGTATCCATATATCCTGGAGCAACAGCGTTGACCCTTATGTAAGGTGCAAATGCAAGTGCATATGATTTTGTGAGACCTATAACACCGTACTTGGCTGCTGCATATACTGGGGATCTCGGGCTACCTGTTGTTATTACATTGGATGCAACATTCACAATTGTACCCGATTTCTGGTTGTCAAGCATCCTCTGGCCGAATTCGTGGAGGCACATCAGGGTTCCCTTGACATCAAGCTCCAGCGTTTCATCTATAACCTCCTCGGATAGCTCCCGCCAGGATTTCATGGTCGCAGCAGTTTCACCGGCGTTGTTTACAAGTATATCACACCTTTCAAATTTTTCCCATACCTGATCGGCCATCTTTACTATTTCGTCCCTTTTTCTGATGTCTGCCTTCACTGCAAATGACTTTACACCTTTCTTCTTTATCTCCTCAACGGTTGCAAGTGCTTCCTTCTCGGAATGATTGTAATTTACAACAACATTTGCCCCCTCATCGGCAAGTGCGAGTGCTATTGTTCTTCCAAATCCCTTGGATGAACCTGTAACAACTGCGTTTTCACCTAACAATCTCTTACCGTTCTGAACAGGTTTTCTTTTCCATACTACCTCATTCTCAACTTCCGGACTTCCCGGAGCTTTTCCCCAACTCATAATTTCACCAGACCAAAATTTAAAGGTTTTACTTAAAATAATTGGTAATTCAGATCAGTATGGCACCAGAAAAATATAATAAATGTATTATTCCTCTGTAGACCATATTATGTGATAATAACTTCCCGAGCCATTAAAAATAGGTTTTTACCATCAGTCATGATCTGCTAAAAGATTGGATAGAACTGAATCCTTGCTGAAAAGCGGATAGTGGCAAAAGCATAAATATATAAATATTTTACAGTCAACTGAGGAAAAATGGAACAGAAACATAAGTATGATATTGACCGGAAAAAACCATACACCCCTGATGAATTTGTAGAACTCTTGGGAAAGATTGCTGAAGAGACCTGGGCTGGGGTCCACCACCCGCTGGTAAAGAAGTTTCTTGATGGAAAGATTACAAAGGAGCAATTAAGGGTCTGGGCAATACAGGAATACTGGTTCTATAAGGGACCTTCATACTGGTCTGCAGCCGAAGCGGCAAATGCGCCGACCCTCCTGGATCAACNNTCGAGTAACAGAAATGGGAACTGGCTCGAAGGAATCCCATGTGGATCTATACGTGAAATACTGCAAAGCCATAGGTGTAACAGAAAAAGAGATATTATCTACACCCCTTCTGCCTGGCACAGTGTCTGCGATCAGCGAATTCTATAACATATGCAAATTCCTGCCACTGCCTGAGGCAATTGCTGCAGAAAAAATTGCAGGAGAGAATGTGAATAAGATCAGGCATGAGCTCTATATGGCAGCCTTCAAGAAATATTACAGCTGGATACCAGAAAACTCATTGATGTTCCATAAGGAGCATGTTACCGAGGATGTTGGGCATACACAGATCGGCGTCTATCTTGTAAAAAAATATGCCACTTCAAAGGAGGCCCAGAACAGGATGTGGGAAGCGGAAGTAAGGTTCCTATCTTTGCAGTGGGTACTTTACGACGGCATTTACCAGGCAATATTCAGTGACATCAAGCCACCGACGTTCAATGTCAGTCACTTCTATCCCCTACCGTACTACGATACAAATGACATCCCTGTTCCAAAGTTTGACTGATCTGCATCAATATATCTGGTGATGGATATGGGAAAACTTGCTGGAAAGAACGCAATAGTCACTGGAGGCAGTTCCGGTATTGGAAGGGCAATCGCGATGGCGCTGGCAACTGAAGGTGCTAATGTCGCCATAGGTGACTTAAGTGAAAGCCCCAGAGAGGGTGGAGCACGAACTACTGACGAGATTGTTAAAATGGGGTCCAAATCATTTTTTGTCCAAACAGATGTCTCAAAGGAAGGTGATGTTGAAAAGCTTGTTTCTGCTGCAATATCCAAATTTGGTAATCTGGACATAATGGTGAATAACGCAGGAATCACCGTTATAAAGAGTGCACTTGAGACAACTGGCGATGAATTCCTCAGAGTTCTTGAAGTTAATGTGAAAGGTGCTTTTCTTGGATCGAAATACGCATTGAAGCATATGGTATCAAGAAAAAGCGGAAAGATAATCAATCTTGCATCAAATTTTTCCTTCACTGCACTTGGTAATATCAGTGCCTATGTTACATCCAAGACTGCCGTCCTTGGCCTGACAAAGGCACTTGCCGTGGAGTTTGCACCGTTTGGAATCAATATAAACGCAATTGCCCCAGGTGCCACAAAAACTGAATTTACCAGACCGTTTTGGGGAAACAGTGAAGGCCTAAATGAACTTGCGCAGAGAACACCTTTCAGAAAGAATGGCGAATTCCTTGTCAAGCCAGGTGACATCGGCAGGACCGCAGTCTTCCTGGCATCTGAAGATTCTGACATGATGACAGGAACAAGCATACTGGTAGATGGTGGATGGAACGCATGGTGAAAACACCATAAAATAATCATTTTATCCATTTTTTCGAAGATAATTACTATTTCTGGGTTGAGGGAAAAGCAGGAAAGGACCTCAATTACAATTTTTCATTTTAATCTCTTTCCTGGTGTTGACAAATTGCGAATCAAGGAACTGCATCCATAAAGCCATTATATAAAAATGTGCCCAAACATTTAAGTACGTTTTATTGCATATTGCTTGGGAAACATGAAAAGTGGAGATCCTATTAAGGCATATCCGGAGTCCCCGGTGAAGGCATTTGTTCAGTTGACACCAGGTGAGAAAAAACTATTGAAGCGAAGACAGTTTGTGATTTTGTTCTGGAGCATACTCGGATCATTTACGTATGCCCTAATCTGGTACTGGCTTCCGTCTANNGGTCAGCAGAACAATTTCAATTCATTCCAGATCGGCCTGCTGATATCTGCTTTTGGAGGCGCTTTCATTGTAACAAACTTTCTCTGGGGGCACATGAATGATGTTTACTGGCCCTTCAGGATAGTCACTATTGGATTCATACTCGCCGGACTAACGACGTTTCTCTTTCCCTATGTTCATGGACTCGATTCAATGCTTGTCCTCAGGGTGTTTGAGGGAATTTTCAATGGAGCCGCCTGGTCTGGTCTTGTAAAGACTTTACAGCTCTGGTTTCCTATAGAGAAAAGGTCAAGATATCTTGGCATTATGATAGCTGTTTACAGCTGGGCCATATCTGCCGATCTTCTTCTTGGGCCGACATTCGCAACAACCGCGGGCGGCTGGCAGGAGTGGAGTATCATTGTCGGGATACTCGGTATGTTAGTTGGCATAATCACATTCTTCATTGCAAAGCCTTATGGACCCATGGTGGGTCTTCCACATATTGACTGGGGAGACGTTCCTCCGTCCAAGAATATGAGTTTCTGGGGAGTGTCAAAATCCCTCTACAAGTACAAATGGATGATTCTTGCCATTCTCTCGGGCTTTGTTGTTATTGGAGGGGCAAATATCATTTCAGGCTTTTATCTAGGTGATGTCCTTGGGGCAATCCAACATCTGTCGATTTCACAGATCATTGTAATAGGAACTGTATGGGGTATATCGCAGGGCGTGTTTATTCTTATTTTTGGTCCTCTCAGCGATAGAATTAGAAAGAGAGTTGTCTTTATTAAAATCGGTCTGGGTGGTGGCTTCCTTGCTATGATTGGGGTAGTACTGGCAACGATATATGTCCACATACCTCTTGTCCTTCTGTATGTGATCACAATCTTTACGGGATGGCCATTCCTTATTGCAGGCCCAATATTTGCATTGCTTGCTGACAGATATGGTGTGCAGATGGTTGGTGCAGCGTCCGCCCACTTCGAGGGATTTGGAACAGGCGGCGGTGCCTTCCTTCTTCCGCTTATTATCGGANNCGGGAATACGGTTCCCTGGGTTGTGATAGCAGTTATATTCTTCGCTATATTCCTTGCCTGGCTGCCTCAGAAAGAGTACGTAGTTGGCCAGTCCCTTGTCGATGTTGACACTCTCAATAAAGAAAAAAGGGAAAAGGAAGCGGAATTTGGACTGACAGAAAAATCCTGATTTATTTTATCTCATCTGTTAAATTTATTTTTAACATTTTATTAGCTTTTATTTAATAATGATATCACAAGATTTATCAATCACCTGTTACATTACTTAGATGGTGTGAATGTACCCCTCGAGATTTCTGTATTTTTCGCCAGGAACAATAAAGAAGGCAGCTGAGATCCTATCAGACTCTAATGGGAACGCCAAGATCCTGGCTGGTGGAATGAGCCTAATACCGANNTAGGGTGATTGATCTGAGGCAGATTTCATCCCTGAAAAAAATAACAGAAAAGGGCAGTTATCTCCTCATTGGTTCTATGGTAAGCGATAGAAAAATAGAATCCTCCAGATTAATAAAGGAAAAGATCCCGCTGATTGCTGCAGTTGCAAATAATATTGGAGACCCACAGGTCAGGAACCGTGGGACAATTGGTGGTTCATTGAGCCATGCAGATCCTTCCGGTGATTGGGGTCCATGTTTCCTCGCATTGAGAGGTTCCGCTGTTGCGGTTTCCGTTAAAGGCAAAAGGGAAATAAATTCAGATCATTTCTTCACTGGACCATTTTCGACGGCACTGAAAGAAGGAGAGATACTGGAGAAAGTAATGTTTCAGATTCCTTCTGGAGCCTCGGGGTATTCTTACATCAAGATTGAGAGGAAAGCAGGAGATTTTGCTACTGCGTCTGCTGCGGTCCAGCTTTCACTGGATAAGCAGGGAAGGTGTTCTTATATTGGTATTGGCCTTGGCGCCGTTAGCGATAGATCGATAAGGGCAGTAAAAGCAGAAAAGAAGGTTGTTGGGAAGCAGATTACGGATGATATTATTTCAGAAGCTGCTGAATCAGGTTCCCAGGAAACCGACCCATATGATGATATGATAAGAGGCTCGGCAGAGTTTAAAAGGGAAATGATAAAAATTTGCATCAAAAAGGCGCTGACTGAAGCGTACAAAATGGCGGAGGGATTATCATGAGGAAGGGCACACCTGAAATGAACAAGGCGCTGAAATACAGCATTAAGGTCAGGGTGAATGGCAGGGAGATCATAACAAAGGTAGATTCAAGACTTCTTTTGTCCAGTTTTCTCAGGGAAAATCTTGAATTAACAGGTGTCCACGTTGGATGTGATAGTTCAAACTGTGGAGCGTGCACTGTTCTTATTGATGGTGATTCTGTTAAATCCTGCACTGTTTTTGCCGTTCAGTGTGATGGCAGTGAAATTACAACAATAGAGGGTCTATCCACCAACGGAAATTTGCACCCTTTACAGACTGCGTTCAGGGAAAAACACGGGCTTCAATGCGGTTTCTGTACCCCGGGAATGATCATACAGGGTTCATGGCTTCTGGCAAACAAGAAAGCCGAAACCGAGGATCAGATAAGAGAAGGTATATCTGGAAACCTCTGCAGATGCACCGGATACCAGAACATCGTGGATGCGATAATGTATGCCAGGGACATGGTTTCTGAAAGGGAGGATGCTGATGGAGAGTGATTCTGTGCTGATCGAAACGCAAAAACAGGTTACACCGGAAGAAATAAAGTCGGTAAAGAGAAGGGAGGATCTGAGGATGATTACCGGTCATGCCCTTTACACTGATGATATAAAATTGAAGGGCTGCCTTTATGCCGCATTCCTGAGAAGTGAACATTCGCATGCTCTCATCAAGGCAATAAAGACAGAGAATGCGATGAAACTGGAGGGGGTAGTTGCAGTATATACAGGTTCAGACCTGAAGGATCACATAAAGCCTGTTCCGACCGCCTGGCTGCTACCGGATTCGGATCTCAAACTTACACCATATCATGCTGTTGCGTTCGATAAAGTAAGGTATTCCGGCGATCCTGTTGCTGTTGTCGTGGCGGTTGATCCATATATAGCATATGATGCACTCGATTTGATTGAGGTCGAGTACGAGGTATTACCCAGCGTGACTGATCAGGAAAAGGCGGTTGTGGACGGATCCCCCCTGCTTTATGATTCGATCAAGAATAACATAGCTTTTAACTGGCATCTCAAGGGCGGCGATCCTGACAAGGTCTTCAGTGAAGCTGAAATTGTGATAAAGGAGAGGTTTGTCAATCAGAGACTGCAGCCTGCTCCGATGGAAACAAGAGGTGTGATCTCTGAATATTCGCCTTCGGATGACAAATACACAGTATGGATGACCTCGCAAAATCCACACGTTCACAGGTTTCTTATATCCAGTATGCTTGGCATACAGGAACAGAAATTGAGGGTAATCTCGCCTGACGTCGGCGGCGGGTTTGGCAGCAAGATATCCTGTTATGGGATAGAATCTGTTATTGCCTATATCTCAAAAGATCTCGAAAAACCTGTTAAATGGCAGGAGACAAGGCGTGAAAATTTCCTGTCATCCACGCATGGAAGGAATCATGTCCAGTATGTTGAACTTGCTGCCACGAAAGAGGGTAAAATACTTGGTATCAGGGCAAAGGTCTATGCAAACATGGGCGCATGGCTTTCGACAACAGGCCCCGGCGTACCCACCGTCCTGTTCGGGTTTATGTTCAGCGGCCA
>DAQB01000074.1:8200-8434 GCA_002502705.1 Thermoplasmatales archaeon UBA582
AGAGGAGCGGGCAGGCCGGAAGCCTCCTATCTAGTCGAAAGGATGGTCGACATTCTGGCACACAAGCTGAATATGGATCCTGTTGAGTTAAGGCTCAAGAATTACATCAAGGCTGATTCTTTTCCACACCCAGTTGTAACTGGAATGCTGTATGACAGCGGCAATTATGAGGCAGCGGTGAAGAAGGCAGTTGAGATTTTCGGCTACAATGATCTCAAGGAGGACGTTGAAATA
>DAQB01000074.1:8459-12849 GCA_002502705.1 Thermoplasmatales archaeon UBA582
GTTCAGCCTCGGGCTATGGGAAAGCGCAACAGTGAGGGTCCACCCTTCTGGAAAGGTGTCAGCATATACCGGCGGGCATCCGCACGGACAGGGGGAAGAAACGACTTTTGCGCAGCTGGTATCGGGTGAACTCGGCATAGATTTTGATGATGTTGAGATCCACCATGGCGATACTGAGATGATCCCGTTTGGCATGGGAACATACGGCAGCNNGCCGGAAGATAATGAAGAAAGCTACTGAGATAGCTGCATTCATGCTTGGTTCAAAAAAGGATGATATAACCTATAAAAACGGGAAATTTTATGTCCCGCCAGATACCACCAGGTACAAAACGTTCCAGGAGGTTGCATTCGCAGCATATGGCGCAGGTGCAACTGAACTTCCGGATGGGATGTCACCCGGGCTGGATGAAACGGTATTCTATGATCCTGAAAACTTCGTATTTCCATTCGGGGTTCATATGTGTCATGTAATAATCGATCCTGAAACTTTTAAAGTAAAGATTAAGAAATATGTTTCCGTCGATGATTGCGGTACACAGATTAATCCGATGCTTGTGGAAGGACAGGTGCAGGNNAATCCATTTATGACGATTCCGGAAACCTTATTACATCAACTTTTTCGGATTATGGTATTCCAACCGCAGTTGAAATTCCGAGGATAAAAAGTGCGTTCACATATACTCCCTCTCCACACAACCCGATACGTGCAAAAGGGATTGGCGAAGCCGGTACAATAGCGGCTCCAACAGCGGTAGTNNCAGGGGAATAACCAGCATTGACATGCCAGTTACACCGGAAAAAATATGGAATGCGCTTAGAGGCGTAAAATAGGCATTTTGAGCTATATTTGACGAAAACATTATATATAAACTATATGTATTCCGTTTGTGACAGAAACACAGCAAGATGAACGGTTAAAACGGACAAATATAGGAACCAGGGGGTTGTTTTTCCAGGGTGNNGCAGGCATTGGATCGGTTACTGGGGCAGCGGCTTATGCCCTTGGTGCTACGCCTCTCGCCTTTATTATTGGCCTCCTCGCGTCGCTCCTATCTGGAAACAGTATCTACCAGATTTCGAAACATGTTGCACATGCAGGCGGATATGCCGCCTACGTCAACAAGGGGATAGGCAAGCATTTTGCGACCTATACGGGTTATTTGTTTCTCTTATACCAGATTTCCGGTCCGGCCTTCATCTGCCTGATATATTTCTGGACTTTCAGCAGCTCTATAAATGCGGTTTTCGGGACCAATATAAGCAATATGGTTGGTATCTTGTTCATAGCAGTTGCCCTGCTCGTTGCGTTTTACATAGNNGTGGTCGGGATAGTCCAGTTCCTGGTAGTTTTCGCATTTTCCGCGGTTTTCCTGGTTTCACCCGGGCCCAAGACACTGGCCCCATTCAATGCAGCTAACGCGCTTGGCGGATGGCATGGTGTGTTTCTTGGTTTCATTACTGGGAGTTATGGTGCATATGCAGGATATGGAAGCATCGTTCCTCTCGGCGAAGAGGTCAAGGCACCGCATAAGTCAATCGGGCGTGCAGTACTGCTGATCATTATTGTTATGGGAATAACATATCTTTTTGCAACCTACGCTATGGAAATAGCCTGGGGTATTTCAAAAATGGATCTCTTTTCCCAGTCTGGATTCCCGGGCGCAGTCCTCGCTGGTCAGTACATATCTGTCCCTGCTGAAGGAATTGTCATTGGCCTTTACGATGCCGTTATATTCACGCCACTCGTTTCAATGATTACAGCTGGTTCAAGAATGTTCTTTTCAATGAGCAGACAGGGGCTGCTTCCCTCTTTCCTGTCAAGAGTGCATAAAAAGCATGGCACGCCAGCTGCAGCAACCACGTTCCTTGTTGGTATCGTGACAGTTGTTATCATACTAATGGGCTCTATCTTCTGGTATAAATACGGCTTTGAGAACGGTATATTCTTTGCATGGATCATCCTGGAGATAATCTGGTCGCTTTCAACCCTTATAATTCATACGCTTGTCAATAGTTCGTTATCTCTGATCAAGGGGGAGGGCTGGTCAGGTTGGAACTCCATTACCAGAGGCGTCTTTCCGACAGTTGCGTCGATTATAATCATTACGGCGATAGCGTATGCAGTTTATGGGATAACATACCCCATAGAACTTGCACCAATAGCGCTGGTAATATACACGGTTCTTGTGTTAATACTTATGTATATTCAGAGGGAAAGGGTGAAGGAGGTAAAGTACGCTGAGGTCCCGGCTTCGCAGATGGAGTGAGCATTCAATGTTACCTCCAATACGCCGGCATAAAGGTGGTCCTGTTTGAATAANNAAGAAAAATTATGGCGCAAGCACTGATATAACAAAATCGAAAGTAATAAATGCAGCCGCAAAAGTGCGGACCGGGAGGATAATTTCACTCTCCCAGATATATGAGAATGGAATGCCGACGATGGACTTTCATGGTCCATATTTCCAGTATACTTACAGATCGCCTGATTACACTCTAAGATCGTTCAGTACTTTTAACAATAAACTTGGTTCCATGATATGCAGGTATGAGCTATCGGATCACACGGGAACTCATGTGGACGGCCTGAATCATGCGTCTCGTGATAAGATACTATACGGTGGTTCAAACGTTTATGACATTGAGGCGTCCTCAGGTACAACAGAACTCGGGATAGAGAACATGCCACCCATATTCACAAAGGGCGTGTTATTCAATTTCCCTGAATATTTTGGGGTCGACATTCTTGAACCAAGCCAGGAACTTAAACCCGCTGATTTTGAAGGCATACTCAAAAATAAAAAGATGAAAATTGAACCTGGGGATGCTCTTCTGATATACACAGGGTACAGTAAACTCTGGATGAGTGACAACGAAAGATATCTGGACCTTCAACCAGGACCGGGCAAAAGAGCTGCTCAGTGGATTGCAGGGAAAAAGGTCGGTATAACCGGGGCGGACACAGCTAGCTTCGATGTGGTCAAACCCGGCACAAAGGAACTTTTCCCATGCCATCAGGTCCTGATAACGGATCATGGAATACAGCTGGTTGAAAACATGAAGCTTGATGAACTGGCATTATCCGGAAATGATGAATTTCTATTCGTGATGGCTCCTTTAAAACTGAAGGGTGGAGCTGGTTCTCCCGTTGCCCCTTTTGCAGTTCTTTAAATCTGATCGCAATATTATAAAAAAATGGATCAGCGGATAACATGTTTCCATCATATTAAATGAGCACTCAATGTTATAAAACTCGCGGAATGGAATGCATAACATATATCACTAAAAATAGCATTGCGGTTTGAGGAATAACCACGGTTTATGAATGCAATAGACGTCCGGGATCTGAAATACACATACGACGGAAGGAAATATGCTGTTGACGGCATAACTTTTTCAGTAAAGGAGGGCGAGATATTTGGAATGCTTGGCCGTAATGGCGCCGGAAAGACAACAACAATGCGCATATTGACAACCCTGCTGAAGAGAACGTCCGGTGAAGTTCAGGTTCTCGGCCTTGATCCATCTGATGCTGGGAATCGCCTCAGGAAGAGAATCGGTGTTGTTCTGCAGGACGAATCTTTTGATTTTACAACCGTCGAGAACGCACTGGATGTTTATGGTTTCATCTGGGGAGTCAGTAAATCAGTAAGGAAAGAAAAAATTGAAAAGCTGCTGGATACATTTGAGCTGATGGATATCAGGAAGAAAAGGATGTGGGATCTATCGGGAGGACAGAAGAGGAGGGTTCAGGTGGCAAGAGAGTTTATGCATGATATGGATCTTCTCTTTCTGGATGAGCCAACTGCCGGTCTTGACCCAATAGCAAGAAGGACCATACTGAACATGGTCAAGGATATGACAAAAGAGGGTCTTAGCGTTCTGTTCACAACACATAACCTTGAGGAAGCTGACTACCTCTGCGAAAGAATTGCAATAATGAATTCCGGAAAGATTGTTGCGTGCGATACTGTCTCCAATCTAAAAAACAGTTATGCAGGTCTGAAGACAATAGAAGTGTCTGTTTCAGGCGAGCCTGACAAAACTGGACGATTGTTCAGCACCATAAGAAGCGGAAACGTCGAGGCACCAGTCGAGCCAAATTCACCTTATCGTGTCGTTACATCTAACCCACAGGAAACCATGCAGGAAATTGTCAGTTCTGCCATTTCACTCGGCCTTGTCATAAACTGGCTTAATGTCAGATCCGTCTCGCTTGAGGATGTGTTCATTAACACGCTTACGGGTGACGCAGCATGAACGTCCTGAATTCATACAGGTTGATGATTCGTAATGTAAGGATAAATACAGACCCAGGCACACTGGTTTTCCTTATCCTGATGCCTACAATATATCTCGTATTCATGGGCTATATGTTCGGAACCCT
>DAQB01000008.1 GCA_002502705.1 Thermoplasmatales archaeon UBA582
GTAGCCCCGGTGACATAGGAGGATGATATATTCCCCCTGTTGGATTCATCCGCCATTTCCGTTGCAGGGTCAAAGTAATAATCGCTTACGTATGTCTTCCCGTCATTGCGGAAATGCATCCTTCTGATGAATTTTGAAAGTTCGATTTTCTTCTGTGGATCAGTTTTTGAAAATATGTGGCCACCAGTCAGTTCCAGGTTATCGAGATCCTCCTTAAAGAATTCTGATGCATCTTTCAGTATTTCATTCTTCAGTTTCCGGCTAGCAATCTGAGCCGCCCNNCGCCCTTCCACAGGAGAAGGTTCCCCTGCTTGCATGTGTTGCGGTATCCCATGGCCTGACTGAACTATCCCCCTTGTAAACAACCGAGACTTTTTCCAGTTCAACACCCAGTTCAGATGCAACGATCTGTGATAGTGATTGGATCGATCCCTGCCCTATCTCACTTATACCGGTGTAAAGTGTGATGTTTCCAAAGTCATCGGTCGTTATGAATGCACCGCTCCCATCTGTGTGATAAACCCGTGCTCCTCCACCAACATGGAACAGCCCTGAAAAACCTATTCCGTATCTGTAAGGTCCCCTTCCGATGATCGCATGCCTTCCTGACCAACCAATCAGTTCAGCTGCAATCTCTAGAGCCTTCTTTTGATTGGCATTATTTACTATCATATTCTGTGGCGTGACATAGTGCCCCTCATATGAGTTCATTTTCCTGAACTCTACCGGATCTATTCCGAGGTCAGATGCAACCGCATCCAGGTGAGACTCAAGAGCAAAGTCCATCTGCGGGTTTCCTGCCCCCCTCATGTTTATGNNATAACCCTCGCGTCAAATGCACCATAGGATACATAAGAACCGGTATCGACGATTGCAGTAACATCCCTCGCAAGAATGATGCCATCCTTGCTGGTTCCAGTTTTGATCCTGATCTTGACTGGCTGCCGTGTTGGTGAGAATTTAAAGTCCTCACTTCTTGTGAATTGCGCCTTTACAGGTTTTCCAGTCCTCAGTGCCAGCTCCGCTGTTATAAGCTCAAAAGGCTGTAAGGCCATCCCTCTGCCAAAAGTGCCTCCAATGTATGGCTGTACAATCTTCACCCTTTCCGGATCTATGTTCAGGGCTTCGGCAAGCTCCCGTCTAAGCTGAAAAGGCTGCTGTGTATTCGATGTAAGAAAGAGAGTGCCGGTCTCATCCACCTCTGCCATAGCAGCAAGAGTCCCCATTGGAGCGAATGCAACTCTCGGTACGTCAAATTCATCCTCGCGTACATAATATGATTTTTTTAATGCTTCATCTACGTTTCCGGAATTTGTGCTGAAGCTTATTTTTGCAATATTACTGCCTGTTTCATCATTGTTTAAAGGTGCTGACTTTTCCATGGAACTAACCGGATCGAAGACGGGCTCGAGTTCATCGTATTCTACAACCACATCCCGCTCAAGATCGTCTTTTGCCCTTGCGGGATCAGTCGTAGCAACTGCAAGGATTTCGTCCTGGAGCGACCTGACCTTTTCAAATTTCAATGGCGGGTTATCCCTGATCGGCCCTATTTTTGAAAATGACGTATTTTCAGCACTTATTACTGCCTTGATGTAATCCTTCTTCAGCAGTTCAGTGTAATCAATCCGTTTTATTCTACCATGAGGAATAGGGCTCCTTAGTATGCAGGCGTATAACATACCTTTCTTTGATAAATCATTAATGTATTCAGCCCTGCCGCTTGTCTTCGCTGGCCCATCAAAATTTCTAGGGACTGAAACACCAATATAACCTGCAAAGTGTTTCCTGGGTTCAACCTCAACGACGGTTTTTGCATTACCTGAAGCCATAAATATCAGGTGAAATGATAACGTAACATATCTTTAATCTTTTCGTAATATCGCGGTTTTTTCAATGTTTCAATAATAACTTTATCTATTTAGTAAACAGACTAAACCCATCTGGTTATTCAATGAGGTGTTTGGTTTGAATTGAACGACGACAAATTTTTGTAAGTTAAATGAAATTTAGATTTTGAAAGGAATTCCTATAGAATGTTAATAATTTGTTAAAATAATGAATTAACATATTGCTTAAAATTCAGCATCCTTTACGGATGCCTTCAACATGCCTATTGTTTCTATTTCGTGCTCCAGCACGTCGCCATTTTTGAGGAAAAATGGTGTCGGATCCGGTTTCCTGAAGGCGGCAACTCCCGATATTGTTCCAGTGGAAAGCATATCGCCAGGATTAAGAGTAACCCATGAATACTTGGAAACTATCTGCTCCACCTTGACGCTTAATTTGGCAGTTGATCCCTGCTGCCTCGGGTCACCGTTAACCCTTAATTCCATGGTCAGCTTGTGAGGATCCTGAATATATCTTGATGGAACTATTACGGGACCAAGTGGGGCGAATGTGTCAAGGTTCTTCGCTATGTTGAGAAGGCCATTTTTCATCTCTTTTCTCTGAAGATCCCTTGCAGTCACATCATTGAAGACAGTGAATCCAAATATGCCCTTTTTCGCTTCCTCTTCTGAAACGTTCTTAAGCTTTTTGCCAACTATTATACCCATTTCCAGCTCATGGTCAAGTGTCTTCGTAAAACTCGGCTTTTCAATGAAACTGTCATGACCAATTACTGCATCAGGATTTTTAAGAAAGGATATCCAGTGTGGAATAGGAAATGGCCAGCCCGCTTCGGCCCCTTCCTGTGCATGCTCCCTGAAATTGCCTGCGGTATGTATTATTTTGTTCGGTCTAAGGGGTGCGTGTATCCTTACATCAGCCAGAGATAAGACAAAATTTGAACTCTTCCTTAGTTTTTCAAGCTCGGTTGGTTCCATTGATGAAAAGTGCTTGAAGAGTTTGTCAAGATGATCCATGGTGTGTGGACCGCCCTGGATTAGTTTTATCATTTCTGTTGGAGCGTGGAAGTCCGAATAGTAGGTCTTCTTCGACTCCTGGTCACCGAATGATTCATTGTAAAACCGGCTCGCCTCATTTATATCCAGGATATAGTCATCTATTACGAACGCCGTTCTCTTTGATCCAGTCTTGCCTTCTGAATATGTAGCCAGACGCATTACCTTTTGATTTTTCGTAGCATATTTGCCATAAATTGTTGATGCCATTCTTATCGATCTTGAATACGAAGTTACTATAAGTTTTTTTAACCTGCATCGCACAGCAGGAACAAACTGGCAAAAATTTAAGATATTGTCTTTTCTGACCCAATATGTACTTTGAAGAGTTTGCAGACAACTGGAAAGCTACAACAAAGGGCAGAACTGTAAGTGAGGGGGACATAGTAACTTTTTCCACCATGACCGGCGCATATAACTCCCTATTTCTTAATGAGGAGGTTGCAAAGAAAACAGATTTCGGCGGCAGAATAGCACCGGGGCTGCTTACCGCATCTATTGCAACCGGCCTGGTCTATCTTCTTCCACAATCTCCATTTGAAGGGGGTTTTATTGCATTGGTCGGTTTAAACATGAAGGCAAAAAAGAGGGTGAGGATCGGTGATACACTTACTTGCAGTATGCATGTCGGTGAGAAAAAGGAAAGAACTGAAAACGGCATCGTTCACCTGATCTCGGATGTTTTGAACCAGTCTGGAGAATCTGTCATGGAAATTGAGCACATTATCTTGGTTCAAAAGAAGAAGGAGAAATAAAATTTAAAATTAATTCCAAAAGGCAATTTTCGTATCCAAAACCACATAATTATTACGATTCTTTTCCATAATAGTACATATATGTACGGAGAACAAGAATTGACTTTATAAAAGCCAAGGGTCATAAATTGAAATATATCTTATGCGAGATTGATTCTCTTTTTATATAAATAATCAGGACAATGTTAGCGGATCTGCTTATAACCGATATTTTTAATAATCTCATCTCTTTTAACTATATATGAGACCAAAGAGTTTTGAATATCACAGACCAGAAACGCTAAAAGAGGCTTCAGAGATACTTTATTCAAACGAGGATGCGAAGGCTCTGGCTGGTGGCCAGAGCCTTATTCCACTGATGAAGCTCAGGATCTATTCCCCTGAGCATATCGTATCGCTATCAAGAATCAAGGAGATAACCCAGAAAATCAGTCTCTCAAAGGATTCTCTCGAGATAGGCGCCATGGCCACTCACGATATGCTTGCCACAACTGATTCAGTCAGGAATAATTTTCCTCTGCTTTCTACTGCTGCAGCCAAGATCGCGGATCAGCAGATAAGAAACCTCGGCACAATCGGTGGAAATATTGCTCACGGAGATCCTTCCGCAAATCTTGCCTCTGCTCTCCTCTCAGCTGACACTGAGGTAATGGTTTACGGCCAGGACGGAAAAAAAACAATTCCCATAAATGGCTTTTTCCAGGATTTGTTTACCACTTCGCTTGAGCCAGGAGACATTGTTACAGGGTTCAGGATTGGTTTGAAACCAGGCTACAGGCAGAGTTTCCTTAAAATTTCGAAATCAGACACAGCATTTCCAATTGCATTTGTCGCCTCCAACCTCAAAGTAGAAAGCAGGTTCGTTGAGGATGCTAGGATATCGTTGGGAGTTGCTGGTCCTACCCCCATCAGGGCAGAGAAAGCAGAGAAATTTCTTGTTAAAAAGGAACTTAATCCTGAAAACATCTCAAAGGCAGCGAAGCTGGCGGTGGAAAGTACAGAGCCGCCTGATGATATACATGCTTCGACTGAATATAGAAGGCATCTTCTGGAGGTTTTGGTAAAGAGAACTCTGGAGGAAATATCAACTGGAGGGAAGAAGTGATTAATATGACCGGTAAGCAATTGGTAAAAATAGAGATAAACGGAAAGAAGTACGAGTCGGATGTTGAGCCAAGGATGCTTCTTGTTGATTTTATCAGAATGGTAGCAAAACTCAAGGGTACCCACATCGGATGCGATACGACAAGTTGCGGCGCCTGTACTGTAATACTGGATGGCAAGTCCGTCAAGTCATGCACTGTCTTTGCAGTAGAGGCAGATGGCAAGAAGATATCGACGGTTGAAGGCCTCGCACATGACGGAACAATCAATGCACTTCAGAACGCGTTCTGGGAGAACCATGCACTGCAATGCGGTTATTGTACACCAGGAATGCTGATGTCAGCTACTTTCCTCCTGAACAGAAATCCCCATCCGTCCGAAGATGAGATCAGGGAGGGTATTTCCGGCAACATATGCAGATGCACAGGATATCTGAGCATAATCAAGGCGATATCTGATGCCTCAAAAACAATAGGTAAGAAAGAGGTGCAATAAATGAAGCAGGTGCTTGAATCAGATCTAGAGGCTTCGGATCGTTTCATAGGTAAACCTATAAAGATAAAAGAAGACCTTATCGCAATAAGGGGAAAGGGTACCTACGTGGATGATTATGAGATCCCGGGCACTTTGTATCTATCATACGCCACTTCAACATATGGACACGCGAAGATTAAGCACATAGATGTTTCAAGGGCAAAGAAGCTTGAAGGTGTCGTGGATATCATAACAGGAGAGGAACTTGAGAAGAATCTTGCGCCATTTATGCAGATTGCACAGCCACCCTCAGGCGATCTCAAAGATTATCCNNNTTATTGAAATAACCTATGAGCCTCTTCCGGTTGTTCTTGATGGCGAGAAATCACTGGAAAAAGGCGCGCCACTTGTCCATGAGAATATCGGTTCTAACCTCGTGTGGAGAGGGGTCTGGGATCTGGGTAATGTGAACGAGGCTTTCAAAAAAGCGGACGTTATAGTTGAGGATACGGTCAAGAATCACCGCTATGCCTCGGTTCCTCTTGAGACCAGCGCAGTCCTTGCTCTGTATAACGAAACGCATGACGTCATCGANNCCGCCCTCGAAGTTCAGGATGATTGTGCCACCGAATGTCGGAGGTGCTTTTGGAGGGAAGATAATTAATTACACACACATCACACTGCTATCATACATAGCTAGAAAGATCAGGAGACCTGTCAAGTATGTTGAGACGAGAACAGAAAACATAATGTTCGGAACCCACAACAATGAAAGAACATATCATGTTTCAATTGCAGTAAAGAAGGATGGAAAGGTTGTTGGCGTGAAGATGAAAGCCATAGACAACTGCGGTGCGTATACAAGGTATGAACCAGCCGGCGCTGTCATATGGTCACAGGTTACTCCTGGCATATACGATATCCCCGATATCTACGTTGAATTCCTGCAAGTCCTTTCAAATAAGGGACCAACAGGTCCAGTGAGGGGTTATTCCCGTTTGCAGCATAACTTCATGTGGGAGAGAATGATGGATATAGTCTCGAGGAAACTGAATCTGGATCCAACTGATGTCAGGAGAAAGAATCTTATCAGAAAGGATCAGATGCCTTATGTCGGACCTTCTGGAACCATATACGATGGGGGAGATTATTTCAAATCTTTTGACATGCTGATGGAGAAGCTTGAATACAAGAAATGGAGAGGGGTCCAGTTAGAGGAAAGAAAGAAGGGGCACCTTATAGGCATCGGCTTCTCTGCAGTCATTGACTCCGGCGCAAACAACTTTTCGCAGGTAAAAATAATAAACCCGTATTTCCCGGTTTCCGGGAATTCTGAAACAGGAATGGTGATGATAAACCAGTTTGGGGAGATTGTTTGCAGAAGCGGTACAACTGACCAGGGCCAGTCGCATGCAACAACATTTGCACAGATTGTTGCTGAGGTGTTAAGCACAGACCCGCAGAACATAAC
>DAQB01000026.1:0-180 GCA_002502705.1 Thermoplasmatales archaeon UBA582
ACAGAGCAATGCCGACACTGGACGACTTCATTCCTAAACCCCTTTCAAAGAGAACAGCGAAATTCGTGCAGCTCTGCGATTTCTATGTCGGCATTACAGGAAAGCATCCGGAATCCGGTTACCAGGTTTTCGACTTTATCCATGAACATAAATTGCCATTCGATCTGAAGCACTTCAAGC
>DAQB01000026.1:374-5230 GCA_002502705.1 Thermoplasmatales archaeon UBA582
CACTGCTGTGTGAAGAAATCGTCGTTTTCAATAAAAGAATGAGAAGATAATTACCCTTATTTACATCGTTGGAGCTCTGCAAGTATGAAGAACAGGATTGACGTAGACGAGAAGTTGAAGATAATTGGTCTTGGAGGGTGCTGGTTTGCCGAGGAGTCCACAAAGTCGTACGACACTTACGCAGACCTGAAGAGGCATGAGACTGGTCTGTACAGGTATCTGTGCAACGAGTATGCTGTCATTGAGGATCCAAAGAAATATGATTTCTTCAATCCCGATACTAACAAAGGTTACCTGATTAGAGGAGGTTGCTGGTATTCACCTTCAGGAAATCATGCTTACGACAGCCTAGAGGATTGCAGCAAATATCATGACGATTGCAAGTGTATATGCACTGACGATTACGGTAAGGCATTCAAGCTGGTCGATGAGATGCCAAACAGGAAATCAAAAGTTGCAAAGAAAAGGAAAAGGGACGGAAAAGGTCACTTCGTTTAGGCCACAATCCACAAACACGTTGTGGCATTCCACAAATATTCAATGTTTTCAATGACTTATGCCACAGTTCCACAATTTTATGACGATGTCTCCTATTATTATATACACATGATTCCAGAAGGGACGTTGGGCCGAAATTTTGCCCGCTTTAAATACCCGAGATTGAAAAAGGAAACTTGGTTTGAATTAAGTAACAGAACCTTTTTATCTGAATATCATTATTTCACCTATGGCAAAGACAGACTTTTTACTCGAACTCGACAAGAAAGCCTTAAGGGATATAGCTCAGAAAGAGGGGCTCAAAACCATTCCAAAAAATTATGAGAAAGATGACTTTGTGAAATTCCTGGAGGGAGTTCTGACCGTAGAGAAGATAAAGCGATACAGGGAGGAGTACTACGAAAGGGAAACTGAGAGGGATATACATATCCATGAAAAGGTCAAGGAAAGTGGTTTCAGAAGCGAGAAGGAAGAGATAACAAAGATCTCAGTAAACAGGCATGAGGCAATTGTTAACCTTCAGAAGGAGAGGATAAGCAAGAAGGTCCTTGAAGAGATTGCGAACTACCTGCACGAACCTTTACCATCTGGTTCAGGTGTCAGACTGTACGACAACTTGAATGAAAAGATGCTAAATGTTGTCAAGGAGATTTTCTTGGATAATAAGGAGGACAAAACAGGGAGGTATTTTGAATTCAGATGCGCCAACTGGCTTGACCTAAATGAGAAAAGAATAACCAGAGTTGAGCTAAGGCACAAGTTCCCCAAGATTGGGGAAATAGACATAGTGGGGTTCGATGAGTATGATGACCCCTTAATAATGGCTGAATGCAAGGACAGACCAGTCTCTTTTGAGGACGTGGATAAGTGGATGGCTAATTTGGACAAGCTTAATAGTGAGTTTCCATCTTTGGCAAAGGCCTATTTCTTCAGTTCAAAGGGTTATACACAAGGGGTTGTTGACAGAGTGAAGAATAACAACAATGTGGATCCTTCTACGGGAATAATGGAGATAAAGAGGGGGATCCTCAGCAAGTACTATGTTGCTCTAAAAATATATGATAACCGAGGTGATAAATTCCTCAAGCAGTTTCCCTGAACCCTCGCTTTCCATATTTTTCAATGAATACTCCGTGGTATTATTTCAATTCCCTAAATCAGCTATCTTTCACTTAATGTTCTAGGGGCTACGCCATATTCAAATGTCTAGTTCTTGATTGACTCTCCATTTTTGTACCCTCGGACTGATTGGCCTGACCTGGGTATTTAGCATTTTCTGATTCGCTATTCGCCGAACTTTTTCTTTCCAGGAGAGGTGATGTCTCACACTCGAGGGCCTGCTGAATCGGGTTAACATTTTATTTTTAACACCGTAATGCAAATGATTTCCTGTCGGTTCGGCAAATGACGGTTATAATTGAAAACTCTTGAATGCCAACAGTATTCACCAGTTATTTCATTCTTCACTTTCCGGTAAAATGAACTCGACCTGGCTTATGGACCTCCATTTTACAAATGCAACTACTCTTCTTCCTTTTACTTCACCGTTTATTGAAACTTTAAGTCCTTTCTCGACTTGTATTGATGAAACTTGAATTTTCAATGTTTCGGCCGTTGACGCATATTTGAGCCACAGAATAGCCTCCATTTGCATTTTATTCAAAATAAGGTTCGCAACCTGTACACTGTCGTACTTAAACGAGGGGAAAGCTGAAATCGTGAAGGAAGCGGCAATAGGAGCAAGGATGAAAGCGCCATATCCTAACAAAAAAGGGCCTAACTGAAAGTAATTTGTAATGGAGACAACTCCTATCACGGGAATGATTGCATTCCAAATGAGTAGAAACAAATGAAATCCTGGATCTCTCGAGAAATCTGTTTTGTATTTATCCATTTTAGTCTCCGGGTAAAGCATGAAATCTTTAAAACTGAGGCTTCTCTTTTTCGAAAATAGGATTGCCAAAATTAAGACCGCAAGGAGGATTGTTACTACTATCAAAACACCAATTACATCAAAGATAGCTAAGATTGTTATTTCCAATATAAATAACAAGGCAGATTTGAGAAGATTTCTAATGGTGAGTCCCATATATAATGACGCTCGTTTAGAATAATTCTGTCCCTCCGAATATAAGTTGTATAATTCTGAGATAAATGACGCTACATTCCCGTACCTTATGAATGCGTTTGATTTTATGGCTACAACCAGTGTAATAGCAACAGATAAGACTCCAATTATAACTTCAAATACCGTATAAATGAGAACCACGATACTCCTCGTGATAATCTGCAGTTATGTTTTAAGTTTTCTTATAATATAGAACACGCCTTAAGGGCTTAAAGAACTAGATAAACCGAAAAGGCAATATTAATGCACAATAGCACTCAGGTGGCATTCCCTACAAATCTGATATTCTTTTTCGCGTGTACCTCTGCCCCGCCTTCTTCTCTTCTAATCCTGAGCTGGGAATTCGAAACAATGCTGGTCAAACTGAGTAGATGATATAACTATTGTGCCGATTCTAACATTCGGATTAAGTCTGAAAGGCGAGAAATCAGGATAAATTGAATTTTGGATCTGTTCACTTCAGTCAAGTTTCACATATTGTTGAAAATAGAAGGCATGAAATCGAACACACCTAGATAAAATCGTCTATTTGATTGGCAAAAGAGGATTTCGGACACTTTGTTATTGGAAATTACCTGTCGGTATTAAGACCTCTTCCTATAGAAGACATAGGCTATTGTTCCAACTATTCCTGCCGTGATTCCAGAGCTTATCCCCATAGATTCCTGTATAGAAAGTGGAAACTGACTTCCACTTGGACCACTGGGGAGAGAACTTTCATTGTTTAGATTAGTATAGTCATTTGTGACCACTATGAAATATTCAGATACGCCTGGAACTCCAGAATTCACTGCTAATGTGGTATTTAGAAAAGCATAGTTTCCAATTGTATACTTAAGAATATCATTAATATAAAATGCATTATAGCTTGCATTCAATGATTTCCCTGAATTAAGTAAATGTGAAACATTAAGAATAAAGAGCGTGTTCCAAGAAATGTTTTCATAACTCCTTCCGTTTAACCAATTATATCCTGTATCTAGAATAAACGTATAATTTGTATCGTAAGTCGTTCCTATATGAGCAATTTTGGCAGTTGCAGTATATGAATGTTCAATTTCGTTTTCGGTCACAATATAACTAAGCTCCCATTTTAGAGTAAAGTTCGTTGTCCATATATCAGATATATAATGAAATGTACCTTGGGTAGGAAGTATATAGGTATAGTTCTCTGAAAAAACCCTGGAAGATGAATGCAAATCAAGAGAAATGTTGAAGGGAGAGTTATATGAGAAACGAAATGCCCTTGTGTTGGAAGGATAGGACAGATCCAGAGTCTTCCGAACTCCAGAAAAGTTCCAGCCATATAGTGAAGCTGCCGGGGATTGTGGACTTAATATATTCGTATTGCTGTATTGATTAGTTTCATTTGGATTTTGAAAGGTTGACAATCCGTTTAGATTGGTGTAGTTAGTTATTTTTATCTCTAGATAAAAATTGTAATAACCAGAAGGGATGGATGGGTACCAAGTGGGAGCTAATTTTATAAAAGTAGTATTGGACATATTGACAGTAACCCATTTCCAAGCATAGCTTCCCACTGTTGCACCATTTGTCGCATTATTTATTATCAATCCAAGTCCACTGAACACTGAAGGTGATGAAGAAGAACCACCAGCATAAAATTGAATGCCTAGGCTTAGGTTTGCCGACGGTTCATTGCCAACGGCAGTTTGTGAATAGAAATCAAACTTACCTATGTTAAATATTTCATAATTTGACCCTCCGGAAACAGCTTGGACCCAATTTAGATTTGAAAGGTTCCAAAAGGAAGTGCTGGTGTTTTTTTCGGCTTCAAAATTCAAGTTTCCTGTTTCATTTTTTTCAAGACTGTAATAGACCGCAGTTGAGTTCAGATAAGCGGTATTTTCTATTTCATTTCCTATTGAACTACTGTTTTGTAAAGCACCAACAGAAGGAAATAGCAAAATAAAAAGAACAAAAAACAATGAGGCAAAAATAAAAGCAATTTTGAATTTCTTCTGTACTTTTGCCATAATATCAGATGAACATGTTGTAGAATAAATAAAAACGTTTCGCATATAATGACACTGGGAAACAATCACAGGAAATTGAGTCATGGAATTTTAAGGGCAACAAACGGATTGAGAAGGGGCATGCAAACAATCGGGTCTCACAGTGGATGAATTCCTGGAACTCCTCTGAACTGAACACAAAAATACCATTGGGAATATCCCAATGGAAAGCATTGGAACCAGGAAAATGGCAG
>DAQB01000089.1:0-629 GCA_002502705.1 Thermoplasmatales archaeon UBA582
CACGTACTTCTGTACACTATCCCCTCTGTCTTCAGAATGGTTCTTTTCAGCAATCGTTTGAGCTTTTTTCAGCCAGTTTGTATTTCGATCGAGTTACCATTGAGACTATTATTGGAGTTCGAAGTGAATATTATTTAGAAGTTCATGATATGATCTGAAAATATGCTCCCTTCAATACCGGAAATCAGGAAGATGAGGAAAAATTTAGGCATAAGTCAGAAGGAACTAGCAGGTCTGACTGGCGTGAGCCAATCCTATATAGCAAGGCTGGAAAAAGGAGAGATCAATCCCACCTACGAGAAAATCAGGAAAATTTATGAGATACTTAACCAGAACGGTAGCAGGGCTAATAATCTCGACCTGACCGTTTCAAAGATAATGTCACCTATGGTAATAACGGCGATTTCATCAGATACTGTGGTGCATGCTTTGACAATAATGCGCGAAAAGGGTTACTCCCAGCTTCCTGTATTGGAACAGAGAAGAGTTGTTGGCACCATCACGGAGGCTGATATAAACGACCTTCTTGTGAAGGGAAAATCAATAGAATCGCTTAAAAACATGATCGTTAAGGATATTATGGGACCTGCTTTACCACAGGTCGACAAGAGCAGTCCTGTTTCCATGAT
>DAQB01000089.1:687-9654 GCA_002502705.1 Thermoplasmatales archaeon UBA582
GTTTTCTCTCTTTATTTTTTTCTTCCAGCCTTCATTGCGAATCCTGCTGCCGTAATAACTAAGGGAAAAACTAAGATGGATTTTGGGAAATCCATGCCGGATGGCAAGAGGATCCTAGGTGACGGGAAGTCCTGGGGGGGCCTTTTTGGTGGGATCGCCCTTGGATATATCGCCGGGCTGATATTTTCAGGCATCGGGTTAATAGCAGGTTCTCCTGTGAACTATAGTTATTTGTACTACCTGTTTTCAATACAGATTCTGGCACTTTCATCTGGTTCGATGATAGGGGATTCAACGGGATCATTCATTAAGAGGAGACTTGGGATGAAAAGTGGACAGAATGGGTTTCTCCTGGATCAATATCCATTTGCTGTTATTGCTTTGATTTTCATATTCCTTGCTTCTCCATCCTTCTTTTACAGAGTCTACTGGAATATTCCGGCGATCCTTGTTATCTTCATAGTGACGCCTCCGATTCACAGAGCAGTGAATATAATAGGATATAAAATGAAAAGGAAGAGTGTGCCTTGGTAGACGAGATAAAGATGGTAATTGTCGTCAGAAAAGACCTGGATCTTGGAAAGGGAAAGATGGCTGCTCAGGTGGCTCATGCGGCTGTTACTCTTGCACTTCATGCGATGAAAAAGGATAAAAGGATGTTCAGGAACTGGATCGACCAGGGACAGAGAAAAGTCGTGGTTAAAGCCGATACCCTGCAGATCCTTTATTCACTGAAAGAACAGTTCGAATCCGAGGGTGTATCAACCTCTGTTATTACAGACGCAGGCCTGACTCAGGTCCCTCCCGGTACCGTAACATGCCTTGGGGCCGGTCCTGATTTCTCAGATAAGATAGACAAGGTAACTGGCGAACTTCCTCTTTACTGATCTAAGAAAGCGCCATCTGAAAATCCTCTATTAAATCCTCCGCCTCCTCTATGCCGACGGACAACCTTATGAGACCTTCAGATATCCCAAGTGCCTTCCTATCTTCCGGGGATAACGACGCATGTGACGTGTCGGATGGAAGAGTCACAAGGGTTTCTACCCCCCCGAGACTTGGGGCCATTGCACCCACGGTCATTCGGGACATCATCTTTCTGGCTCCACTGATTCCGCCTTTGAGTTCAAATGATATCATTCCACCAAATCCTGTTAGATTCTTTTCAGCTATCTCATGATACCTGGATGATTTCAGTCCCGGATAATTGACCTTTACCACCTGTTGATGCTGTTCAAGAAAAGATGCGATCTTCATCGCATTTTCATTATGCGCCTTCATTCTAAGACCGAGTGTCTTTAATCCTCTGAGACCGAGGAAAGCCTGTATTGGATCTGGGACGCCTCCAAGATTTTTCCTCATAGCGCTTATCTCTTTCATGTATCCGGAAGAAAAACCTGCAAGACCAAGAATTATGTCACTGTGACCACCTATATACTTGGTTCCGCTGTGCACCGAAATAGATGCGCCAAGTTTTGTTGGATTCTGATTATATGGGGACGCGAAGGTAGCATCTACTACCAGAGGTACCCCCGTTTCCTGAAGCGCCTTCCCTAAAGATCTGATGTCTGAAACACCCATTGTGGGATTAAGAATGGATTCGGTAAAGACAGCTCTGTATTTTCTGAAATCGAGATTGGCTTTGTTGAGATTATCAAGAGAAACAAAATCCGTTTCTATTCCGAAAGATTTCAACGTTTTTTTGAATAATGTAAGCGTTTCGCCATAAAGATCGCTTACAGACAACAGCCGGTCTCCTGTTTTCAGCAAAGAGAGCATTGTTGTTGAAATTGCCGCCATGCCTGATGAGAAGGAAAGTGCTGAATCAACCATGTCGAGTGCAGCGTATTTTCTTTCAAGTGCTTCCAGCGTAGGGTTTCCAACACGTGTATAAAGAAAGGGTTTTCCAGTCGAGTGATCAACTGCTGCACCTGAAGCCTCATTTGGTGTTATAAAAGTGGAGTTTTCGAATATCGGTGTGATGACATTTCCAACCTGTTTATCTTTAACCTCTCCCTCCTGCACTGCCCTTGTATTAAATCCTCTTGTCATAGATCAATAACGAAAAGAGAACCTTAACCCTTTTGCCTTTAGAAAAATGCAATATTGGACCAAATGTTGTTCACAATTTTTTGAAAAAGCATGCTACCTTTTTATTATTAAATATCATCCATGCTTGATTTGAAAGGAAAATTCATTGCGTTGGAAGGAATCGACGGCTCCGGAAAAACTGAGCTTGCAAGATCACTTAGAGCGCATCTGGAGCGCAGAGCCAAGAAGGTCTGGATTACATCTGAACCAACAGAGTGGTTTAGGTCGTATGTAAGTATATTGAAGGATGTCAGAGATCCACTTTCACTGTTCCTGCTATTCACGATAGACAGAAACTCCCATCAGAAGGAAATCTCTCAGAAACTGAATGAATATGATTATGTCATTTCAGATAGATATCTGTTCTCATCTTACGCTTATCAGGGGTATATGCTCAAAGAATTTTTCAAGACTTATGATGATGCGATTAAATGGATGAAAAATGTTTCAAAGGTCATTACTGTGAGGCCGGAACTTACATTTTACATCGCTATTGATGAAAAAACTGCTATAGAGAGGATAAAAAAGGTAAGGCAGATGGATGAACTGGAAAAACTTTTTAATTTAGAAAAAGTCAAAGAAACCTATGAAAAATACCTAATGGGTGATATGATTACAATAGATGGATTGAAGGATAAGAATGCAGTATTGAAAGACGTTATGGATTATTTAGATCCTGAAATATAATTACAAAGTTGTAACAACAACGCTGTCGGATGACATCAAAATGGTGTGTTCAGACTGAGCAATCATAGACCCTCTGTGTTCCTTTAATATCGCAAATTCTGAAATCTGTTTATTTTTCATCATCATTTTAAGATATTTCTCGTAATCTGGCTTGACCTCGTATAGCCACCTCTCAGCGAATGGTATTGTCTTGAACCTGTTAAACGCAATATCATTCTGATCCACTTTAGTGCCGCTGAAAATGTATATGTTTCCTCCCGGCCCGTTGTGTATCATTCCTATGCCGGTTGATGCAAAAGGTTCGATGGCGAAAACAGAACCAGCCTGCAGTACGTTTCAGTTACCGTCATCATAGTTTGGTATGAAAGGTGATGAATGCAGGTCGTATCTCCCGACGCCGTGTCCGCCAAGGTTTTTGACCGGTTTAAAACCATACTCTGCAATTGTTTCTCCAATTATCCTGCCGATATCCCTTACATGAACACCAGGCCGCAATATCGAAATGGCTTTGTTCAGTGCATCCCGCGTACAATCGATCAGATCACTGAATTTGCCTTTTCCACCAACCTCCACGGTTGCTGCGTTGTCTGAAAGATATCCATCGACGCTTGCACCTATATCTACCTTGACGAGGTCTCCAGAAGAGAATGTTTTTTTATCTGAATGGAAAGGAGTGTAATGTGCAGCCTCGTTATTTATTGACAGATTTATCGGGAAAGAGGGGCGGGCACCCATTTCTACAATAAGTGCTTCAGTTTTCTTTGCAACGTCAAGAAGCGATACACCAGGACCGATCTCAGTGATCGCTTTTTCAAGGGCAAGTTTACCGATCTTACCTGCCTCAAGAAATTTTGCCTTCTCATCGGGTGTCAACACGCCCATTATTGGTTATATCAAGATTGGATATAAATTTCAGATATTTTTAAAGAAAAATTCTGTTAAAACGTCAAAAGATTATAATTAATCTAATTATTATGGGATTATGGCATGGTACAAGGTTGGAAAGGAAAGCAGCATGAAGGATGGAGATCTCATGAAGACAAAGGTTAATGAAACCGAGGTTCTACTGATAAAGATCAAGGATAAAATCTATGCGACATCCTGTTACTGCACACATGAAGACTACGATCTTTCCGAGGGTTTTGTTGATGACGGCAAACTAATATGCCCGAATCATTTTGCAACCTTTGAACCAGCTGACGGTTCAGTTGTGAGTCCACCAGAAGGATCAGGTGATATTTCCCCACTCAAATCCTATAAGGTTAAGAGCGAAAACGGTGAAATCTTCGTGGAAGTTACATGAAGATTCTAGTCTTCGTAAAACAGATACCTGAAATAAGCAGGATTGAGTTTGATCCCAAAACAAAACGTATAGTAAGAGACAAAGTACCGTTAATCATAAATCCCTTTGACAAGAGGGCTGTTGAGGAGGGCATTAGGATAAAGGAGAAGATTGGTGGAGAAGTTGTTGTTGCAACAATGGGACCTCCTTCTGCGGCTGATGTTCTGAACAATTCACTGCGGATGGGAGCAGATAGGGCAATACTAATATCAGATCCTGCCTATGCTGGATCGGATACCTGGATTACTTCGAGAATACTTTCTCTTGTGACAAAGAAGATATCTCCGGATCTCGTTTTACTGGGAAAATATTCACTTGATGGAGAAACATCGCAGGTACCGCCGGAAGTTGCGATCCTGTCTGGCTATTCTTACAAGACTTCCGTTTCAAGGATAGAGGTTTTATCCGATAACGATGTTAATGTTGAACAGGAGACAGAAGACGGCCTGGAAGTATACAGAATGAAGTTCCCTCTTCTTGTCTCGGTAAGCGAAAAGATAAACAGGGCGAGATTCGTAAAACCTGAAATACCTGATATGAGCTCCAGAATAGAAAGGTGGTCTGCTGCTGATGTTGGGGGCAATATAACAGGTAGCATGTCTCCGACAGTGGTTGAATCAACGGAGATAGTTGAAAGTAAAAGAAGGGTCAGTTTCCTGAAAAGTATTGATGAAATTAATAAAATGATTATGGACAAATTGCAGTCAGGAAAGGAAAACACAGATTTTGTTTTACAGGATCCTCCTGATGCAGATCACGATAAGTTTGCACTTGTTGTATCAGCTGGGGATGCCAGAGTTACATATGAGATAGCAGGAAAGCTGAGCAGTCTGGGAGTTGAAAATAATCATGCAGTTGTCGTCGCCGGGCAGCAGGTTCCACAAAACTTTGCCGGTCTTTCGTGCAACGAATACATTCACATAAAGACAGATTCATTGACTGCATACACAGATGAAATAGAGAAGATTATAAGAAACAGGAAACCAGAATACGTTGTTTTTCCATCTAACGTGAAGGGCAGGGAGATGGCCGCTGCAGTTGCTGCGAAATTTGAGATCGGCCTGACTGCTGATTGCGTTGACCTGAAGTTGGAAAATAACAGACTTATTCAGTTTAAACCTGCATTTGGTGGTGGGATGGTTGCAAGGATTACAACCAAGACCAAACCGGAAATGGCAACTGTCAGGCCTGGAATTTTCAGGCTTGCAAAAACTGATAAAAAATTTAAAGTATCCTCAATTGAACCAGATTCCAATTATCCCGATATTCCAGTATCAAGTCAGAAAGTCGAAAGCCAATTCAAACCGCTGCAGGGAGCGCGTATTGTTGTTGGAATTGGAAAAGGACTGATTAAAAAAGACAATGTTGCTTTGGCCATGGAGTTTGCCTCAAGGATAGGAGCAGCAATCGGTGGAACAAGACCGATAATTGATCTGAACTGGCTGCCACGGCAACAGCAGATTGGTCTAACAGGTTATTCTATTGCACCAGAACTATACATTGCAATAGGTATATCAGGGCATGATAACCATGTTGTTGGTACAAGATATGCAAAGACCATTATTTCCATAAACAAGGACAAAAGTGCACCTGTGTTCAATTACTCGGATTATGGTTATATCTCAGATTCTATTGAGTTCCTGAATTCAGTCCTGAAAAGTACCTGATATTTCAGTACCTTGCCCGGTAATAGTCTCTGTAGTATCTGGAACGCGCAGCCTTTCTTGATTTTTCAACCACCTGCAGATAGAGCCCCAAAGGGTAGAGAATACCTGCGATTATCTGCGCATCTATTGAAGTCACACCAAGTACAAGAAGGGTAAACCAGAGAAGAAAAGCACCAAGCACTCCTGCAACAACCATTGTTACTCTCTTGTAAAGAACGTAAACGGCCGCGAAA
This sequence comes from Thermoplasmatales archaeon UBA582, assembly GCA_002502705.1. GTDB lineage: Archaea > Thermoplasmatota > Thermoplasmata > Thermoplasmatales > Thermoplasmataceae > UBA582. The sequence goes on from DAQB01000089.1 coordinate 6,708, forward strand.
ACAAGGACACTTATAACAAGTATCTCAGGCAAATATGCAGGATAGATTGCAAGCAGAACAAAGAATGTAAGAGCAGCGAAACCCACTGATAAGGCTATCTTTACAAAGATGGTCATCAGAAGTGCACCTAAAATAATACCTATGATCAGGACCAGATAAACAGGAGTGCTTGAAAGTGGTATGTAATGGAGAAGGAACGAGGCAAATATGTAACCATAATATGCTCCAAGTACAACAAACAGGAGCTTCCAGGTAGTACTTCCCTTAAAAATCAGCGCAACTGAAAGAAAGACCAAGCCTATAAGTACGACATAGGATAAACTGGCTGGAAGGTATAAACTATTCAAGAAGAGGCTCTTGAAATAATTCTCTATTGTTGATGTTAAACCGACCATAACTGTCAGACATTGTATGACAAGTATTAATATTTTTGGACAATTAACGATAATTATCTCACATATTGAATATTAAATCGAATTATTGTAATGGTGGTTGCAGAATTTTTATTTTTTCCATGAACCATTAGATTACCCTTGACGAAATAACGAATTTTGTCTGACATTTGTTAGTAACTTCAATGCACGAGTATTGATCTTTATCCTAATTGTCCCGAAAAATGAAGTTCATGGTAAAAAAGGATTTGAATCCCGCATCTTTAATCCAAATATGGTGTAAGAAAGTGGAATAATCAAAAATCCAAACTCTTTATTAATAAAGATATGAAAATTAATTCTTTCCGGACATTCCATAGAGCTTGGAAGCATATTCAAGCAGCTTTGATCTGTTTGCCATTTCATTTAGTCTTTCTTTGGTTTCAGAATCAATGGACAGACCGTAATAATTCAGATCAAGAAGGGTTTTTTCAACATCTGATACTGGAACAAAAACACCGCCATAATTTACGTAATCATAACCAAAGAATGCCCTTTCATTAATCCTGTGAACTATCACACGTATTCCCATTATGTCCCTGATTCCTGGATTGGCCAGGCTTCTTGTCATTATGACGGGGACAGATTGCTGAGTCCATAACTTCCTAATTGTAAGCGCATACTGAAGACCATAATAGAATGGCCTAAATTTGAATCCAATTAATGACTCATTGCGGTTGTAAGAATAGCTGCCTTTTCCGATTCTCTGCAGTTTTCCATCTTGCACAAGATTGTGGAGCATTAATCTAATGTAAGCTTCACTTGCACCCAATCTGAACAAGAACCTCCTTGCATCATTAATGTCGAAGATTAATTGCTTAGCAAAGAATTCAGCGAAAGCCGCCTCATATTTCATTCAACCACTTCCTAAGATACTCGATCATACTGTCAAAATTCAGATTACGTGGACCAGCATACAGAAGCGCTTGCAGTACATCTTCATCAATAGGTCTCACTAAATTGTTTAGAAATGACGAAATGTTTGATCTAACAACATAATCTGATCTATCAAGCCATTTCGTAAGAATGAACAGATCATAGATGTCTCTTACATATCTTCTACCATGATATGCTTCAATCTTCGTTCTCATTAATTCCGTCGGGCTAAACACGTTTATAATTTTTACAGTTCCGTCTATTCGTAAATAAGAGCGTATTTCATTTTCAGAGAAACCGGGCTTTGACGCCAGAAGAATATCAGTATCTTTCCTCGCTATTCTAACCCTTGAAGGCAAATCAGGATCGGTCCAAATCAGTTTAAGGTCGTACTTTGCAAGTGATCCAATAAGTTCTTCAAAGGCAGCCAACTCCATGTAAATGTCAATATCCTCTGAAAATCTCATGCCTCCAAAGCATCTCCAAATTGCCGTTCCGCCGTATAGAAGAGCTTCAGGCTGGATCCTGTCATATATAAGATCAATTATATAATCTTGAAGACTGGCAATTTTTAACCTCTGACCACTTAGAAACTGTTCTATTGGCTCCATTAAAGTAAGTGATTGTTATATAATATTATAACTTTCACTAATTATGGTACCGCATGGGGACGGTTAGACCTAGGGGGTTCTATGATATTAATATATATTTTCATATCTCCAGCTTCCCCATATTGTATACGAGGACGCCAAAACCGATGAATGCAAATGTAACCGAAAGCCAGCTTGCTATCTGATGCGGGCCTATTTCAGGCGAGATCGTTGGAAAATACTGGTAAAGTATGAATATGGGAACGGAAAGGATCAACAAAACTAGTGCGAAGAAGATCTCTACCATTTCTATCCTTCTTTCTTTCCAGAGATCCTTGAATTCTGTCAAAATACTCATGGATAACTCACTCCAATCAAAGCAAAGGCAAAAACATAAAGAAGCAATGGCAGCAGGATTGTTCTGATCCTCAAACCTGACCTGACCCCTTTTCCATTTTTCATCAACAGTGAAATTACGAAGAATATCACTGATGCCACCATGAAGACAAGTGAGACTATGAAAAGTGCAAGAAGGAAATCGTAATAATTACCAAAGACAGGTGATACCATTGAAGAGATTGGTTCATTATACATTCTAACGATAGGATAGATGACGAGTGTGTAGAGGACCAATGGGATTGAACCGGCAATGTATATTATCATCGATGTGTAAAATAGAGCCAGCCGCCTGTTTATTATCATCTGTAAATCCCCTCCGCTGCTAGTGAGATCAATACTACAAGAGATGTCAGGATCAGATCAATGAATAGCAATATTGCCCACACCGTCTGGTAACTTGAGAATGCCACAGCGGAAATATACCAGAGCAATACCGCAATCACGACCTGTATACCTATGATCAGATAAGCTGTTTTGAGTTTATTCATTCTTCACCATATCCTGTTTTGCAAATCTCATTGCATATACNNNCTGGTTGTGCGTATCCCCATAATCCCATAATGAAGAGCGCGATGAGATAAAACACACCAAAGACTGTGATCATCGGCCTCTCAAGAGCCTCCGTTCCTTTGTATCTGTCAATGAAGGGTA
>DAQB01000056.1:0-514 GCA_002502705.1 Thermoplasmatales archaeon UBA582
CCATAAACGAACGTGGGAAGGCACTGGGGCTCAATCAGGTAGCGGCTCTTGGCGGATCCTTTGTAGGACTGATTTTGGGAGGCGTTCTTTCAGTTTTTAACTGGAGATACGTCTTTCTTGTAAGCATACCTATCGGGTTGCTTGGAACTGTGTGGTCTTTGCTTAAACTTAAAGACAATTCTGTTCGGGATAAATCGCAGAAGATCGACTATGCAGGCAACATAGTGTTTGGCGTNNTTTCTTCTCGGGCTTACATATGGTCTGTTGCCGCCGTCATCCGGTTCAGGCGTAATGGACTGGACAAGCCCATGGGTTTTAAGCGGACTAATTGTTCGTGCTGGCCTGTTAATCGCGTTTCCCTTTGTGGAAAGAAAAGTTAAGATGCCGATGTTCAAGCTTTCGCTCTTTAAAATCAGGGCATTCGCGTTCGGAAATCTTGCATCCCTTTTGGGCTCCCTTGGGAGGGGTGGCGTGATGTTCATGCTCATCATACTCCTGCAGGGGATATGGCTGC
>DAQB01000056.1:519-14469 GCA_002502705.1 Thermoplasmatales archaeon UBA582
TGGGACCGCTCGGTGGTGCACTTTCCGACAAATACGGTGCAAGGGGCATCGCAACAATTGGCATGTCAATCGTCGCAGTTACTTTTATAGTGCTGACGTTCTTCTCATATAATTTCTCATACATACCCTTTGGCCTCACACTGTATTTCATGGGTTTTGGAAGCGGTATGTTCGCTGCACCCAACACAGCAGCTATCATGAATTCAGTCTCTCCGGATAATAGGGGAATTGCCTCAGGCATGGTTGCTACAGTCAGGAATGTTGCCCAGACAGCCAGCCTGGGAATATTCTTCACTATCGTATTATTAGCACTTTCCAATAATTTGCCACATTACTTCTCCATCGCTCTCATACAGATTAAAGCCTCTCAGATCGCTCCGATTCTGTCGCAGATCCCACCAACAGAGGCAATCTTCTCAGCATTTTTGGGATATAACCCGATGGGTACCATACTCTCTTTAATACAAACCCAGTTTCCATCGATCTATTCATCGCTATCCTCTGCAACAATTGCGACTATGGAATCTCACACATGGTTTCCCCTAGCACTTGCCCCAGCTGTCATGCATGCCCTCGACGATTCATTCTATATAGGTGCAATACTTTCCGCAGCGGCTGCCNNAAAGAGGCAAGAGGTATTTCCACCATCTCAACATGAGCAATGAGGATCCATCCAGGCGGGATCTGAATGAATCTGTCAACAAATCAGATAATAAACAGATTCCCCAGGATATCAAAGCAGAAACTGGAGGTAAGAAATGAGCGATGACAATTCCATAAAGATATGGAGGGCATTTGTTGAAACCTGGAAATTATGGAAAAGATCGGTGGATTCCAACTTTTCTTCAGTTAACCTGGATAGCACGAGTTACAGTGTTCTCAGAAATCTCGCGGAAAATGGACCCACAACAATGGTAAGAATGGCCTCTCTGACTAATGTCACACAAGGATGGATTACAGGGATAATTGATAATCTTGAGAAACAGGGACTTGTTGTCAGAAGAAGAAGCAGCGAGGATCGAAGGAAGATAGATCTTATCATTACCGATTCCGGTATGAGGAGATTTAAGGAGGCAAAGAAACTTCATCTGGATTTCATCAAACAGTGTCTTTCAGGAATAGATGATTCCTCAGCGGAGAATCTTCTGAAGAGTTTAGAGACATTGAAGAATTCAATTGCAGAGAGGAACGCGCCAGTTGGAAAATCCAGTAAATAAAAATTGTTTATTTAAGTGGTGAAACAGATTCGTGTGCAGGAATAATTTACAGATGGGAATGTTTGGTCAGGAAATATTAATGCGACAACATTCAGTAACCCATCTGTGAAAAGGGCAAGATTGATTAAAATAATTGCAGTTTTAACAATCCTGATATTTATTACCGTATTACTTGCTTATACTCAGGAATTCCCCCCCATTAGTGTCGTTGCATCTGATAGCATGACGCATTCAGATTACTGGACACCAGGTACCATCAATGTTGGAGACATAGTATTTGTAAAGAAGGTATCACAGGTACCGGATAACATAATTACATATGTTGTGGGCCGTGAAATGGGCTATAAGAGTTATAGTGAATATGGAAATGTGATTCTTTATAGAAGCTCCAGCGGTTTGACTATAATTCACCGAGCAATGTTTTATCTTTCCTGGAATAATTCTTCTCCTGTAGTTCAGGGTTATCATAATCAGAGCTGGATGAAAGTAACAAGGGATTATGTTTTAATTGACAATGCAGGATACAGCCATAGAAACCTTGTCGTATATATTTCAAGTTTTGTAAACGAAAGTGGTTTCATAACGATGGGGGATCATAACCTTGCAGTCTCGGATGAATTCAATTCAAGTTTGTCCGCATATATTGCTGCGGACCAGAATGTGGGGATTACAAGCGCACCTGTCAATTCTAATAACATACTGGGAGTTGCCTTCTGGGATATTCCATGGTTCGGCCTCATAAAATTAAACCTATTGCGGCTGTACGGGCAGTGGCCAGAATATAACGAAGTTGCAAAGGACTCATATTATTTTCTATTCGCTTCATTGTTCATAATATTTGGCGCAATACTGTTTCCGTACAAAAAGGTTGGAAATAGGCTGAAGAACTATAGGAGACTAAAAAAATAGGAAAACGATGAATTGCCTTCTAGAAAAGAATACTTTTATGATAGATCCTGCAGAAAGAATAACCCGATAAAACTTAAAACAGATGAAACAATTTCATTTTATCTAAGGATTGATAAATTTGTATGGTGATGAATTAATTAATTTCGAACATGGTAGACCTTTCAATTTATTGGGAACATTCAGGCAGAAAGACAATTTTCTAGTAAGAGTGTTTATCCCTGAAGCAACTGATGTTTCAATTGAGGTATCAGGATCGAGAAAATTAGCATCTGATAAAGGCAATCAGGTCTTTGAGGCTGTATTTGATGATATGCCAGAAAACGCGCATTATCGCGTATATTACAACGGAAAGGTTAACCAAGAACACAGTGAGGTCTATCCATATTCTTTCAGGCCTGAAATCAGTCCAGATGATATCTATCTCTTTAAGGAAGGTCAGCTGAAATATGCATACAGAACCTTTGGTGCACATGTAGAGAAGAGAGATGGAATTAGCGGCGTGAGATTCATTGTCTGGGCACCAAATGCCAGGGCTGTCTCGGTCGTGGGTGATTTCAATTTCTGGGATCACCGCAGGTATCCCATGGAAAATGTCAATGATTCAGGTATCTGGGAGATCTTCATACCCGACCTCAAACACAATGCGTTTTACAAGTATGCAATTAAATTTCAAAGTGGACAGGTCGAAATGAAATCGGATCCTTTTTCCTTTTACATGGAAGAGAGACCAAGAACGGCATCCATCGTCACTGATCTAAATTATGAATGGACGGATGCCGGGTGGATACAGACAAGAAACAACCATCAAACNNCCATCAATCCAGGAAGTCACCTATTTCTATCTATGAGATCCACCTGGGTTCATGGAAGCGTCCATGGGATAACAGGGATTTCATGAACATAAGGGATTTTGGCAACGATCTGATCAACTACGTCAAGGATCTGGGTTTCACGCATATAGAGATGATGCCGATAATGGAACATCCTCTCGACGAATCATGGGGATACCAGGTCGTCAACTATTACGCACCGACTTCCAGATATGGTACCCCGGAGGATTACATGTGGTTCATTAACGAATGTCATAAAAACAACATTGGCGTCATCCTGGACTGGGTCCCGGCTCATTTTCCAGAGGATGAATACGGCCTCTACAACTTTGACGGCACGCACCTTTACGATCACGCAGACCCGAGACTGGGTAAGCATCCTGACTGGGGAACAAGAATATTCAATCTAGCAAGATACGAGGTGAGGAATTACGTTCTCTCGAATGCGGTTTACTGGATCGATGTTTTCCATGCTGATGGTATCAGGATAGATGCAGTGAGCTCCATGCTCTATCTAGATTATTCAAGAAAGGAAGGCGAATGGGTACCGAATATCTACGGTGGAAGGGAGAACCTTGACTCAATATCTTTCTTCAGGGAATTGAATTCCTTCCTGCACAGCACTTATCCATATGTAATAACAATAGCGGAAGAATCAACAGCATGGCCCGGAGTTACAAATACCCTTGAGGCAGGTGGACTTGGCTTTGATTTCAAATGGAATATGGGATGGATGCATGACACGCTTGAATATTTCTCATTAGATCCTGTATACAGGAAATATCACCAGAACCTTATCACATTCACAATCTGGTATGCCTTCAGCGAGTCATTCATACTTCCACTTTCGCATGATGAGGTGGTTCACATGAAAGGCAGCCTCTTTACAAAAATGCCAGGAGATGAATGGCAGAAGATGGCAAATCTTAGGTGTCTCTACGCATTCATGTTCCTCAGCCCCGGAAAGAAACTGGTATTCATGGGATCAGAATGGGGCCAGCATGAAGAGTGGAACGTAAAGGAAGGGTTGAGATGGGAACAGGCATCCTATTTCTACAATGCCAGGCTGATAAGGTTCTTCAGGGATGCTCTAACCATTTACACAAACAATAATCTTTCGATATCAGACCAGGATCCATCCGGGTTTGAGTGGATAGATTTCTCCGACTATAACCAATCAGTTTTCAGCTTCATAAGGAAAACAGGAAATGATGGTTTCATACTCGCAGTTTTCAATCTAACCCCCGTTCCAAGAGTGAACTACAGGATTGGCGTACCAAGGGAAGGTTTTTATAAAGAAATACTTAACGGCGACTCAGAAATCTACGGTGGAAGCAACATGGGTAACTTCGGTGGTGTTAATTCTGATGCTGTGGCATCACATGGCAGGAATAACAGCATAAACCTGACTCTTCCGCCATTATCGTNNAAGTGATGAAGATGAAAGGTGAAATCTGGGTAGAGAACGTAAAACCTTCTGTTGATAATGGAAAGAGGTACGCAAAGGTCACTGCGGGAGAGGATGTGATAGTTAAATGTGACATAATTTCGCATGGTACCTCAAGGATAGATGCCGCTATTATGTTCCGTCATGATTCAGAAAAGAAATGGCGTTCCTCGTCCCTTGAATTTGTGGATAATGATTTCTGGTCAGGTAGGTTCACAGCTGAAAGGACAGGTTTCTATAGATACAAGATAGTTGCATGGCATGATCAGGTTTCCACGCTTATGGCGGACTGCAAGAAGTGGCTTGATGCAGGTGAGGAGATAAAGGAGGATCTTAACCTGATAAAGAAAATCCTTCATGGTAACAGCAACTTGAAAGGTTTCCTTGAAGACCTGGAAAAGGACCCAGTTACATCAATCAACAAATTTGTTTTGCCTGATAACATATATTCCAATCTTAAAAGATATTTTCCCCGGCATGACCTGTCAGAATCTGATGAATACCAGGTTTTCTCCGATCCTGTATACGCGGGGTTCGCATCATGGTATGAGATATTTCCAAGATCACAGGGTTCTGACCCAGATAAATCCGGCACGTTCACGGATTGCATAAACAGGCTTGATGATATCAAGGAGATGGGTTTTGATGTCGTTTATCTTACGCCAATTCATCCTATTGGCATTACAAACAGGGTTGGAAAGAATGGTTCCCGTGTTATAACTCCAAATGATCCGGGGAGCCCGTGGGCCATAGGTAACAAGGATGGCGGTCACAAATCGATTAACCGTGATCTTGGTGCGATGGAGGACTTTGCCCGATTCCTGGAAGAAGCAAGAAAAAGAGGTATGGAGGTGGCGCTTGACATTGCATTCCAGTGTTCACCTGATCATCCTTATGTCAAGGAACACCCGGAATGGTTCAGGCACAGGGAGGATGGTTCGATCAGGTATGCAGAGAATCCCCCAAAAAAATATTATGATATTTATCCGCTCAATTTTGAGATACCAAACGAAAAGGGTCTCTGGGAAGAGCTGAAAAGTATTTTTGAATTCTGGATTGATCATGGCATCAGGATTTTCAGGGTTGACAACCCACACACCAAGCCACTAGATTTCTGGGAGTGGTGCCTCAATTCCATTAAAAAGGATCATCCAGACGTTGTCTTTCTGTCAGAGGCATTCACCAGGCCCAAGCTCATGTATGCTCTTTCCAAGGCTGGTTTTACAGAATCATACACATATTTCACATGGAGAAATTATGATTTCGAGATAAAGGAATATTTCACTGAATTATCCGGTCAGGATCTATCCAGCTATTTCAGGCCCATGCTCTTCACAAACACACCTGATATTCTGCCAGTTGTTCTGCAGACGGGCGGAAGAAATGCGTTCATAATGAGGGCAGTTCTTGCAGGTTTTCTATCGCCGCTATGGGGAATTTACAGCGGCTATGAACTCTGCGAGAATGCAGCTATACCTGGAAAGGAAGAATACATGAATTCAGAGAAATACGAGATAAAGAAGAGGGGCTGGTTTGCGCCGGGAAACATAAGATCCATCATATCAAGGATCAATCAGATCAGGAGGCAGGAGAGTGCTTTTCAAGGCAAGATAAATGTCACATTTCTCACGTCTTCAAACCCAAACATAATATTTTTCAGGAGGTTAAATGAGACAACAGGTGAATCTGCATATGTTGCAGTTAACATCAACCCATTTGAATCCCATACATCAAATCTTGTCCTGCCAATAGAGCTGGAAAATATAAAGGAAGGCGAGAGATACCAACTGGAGGATATTTATATTGGCGGATCATTCTACCTCACAGGCAGGAATCTCGCGGTGTCACTGGCACCTGGAGTGAAACCTGCTGTTGTATATAAGGTGAGGCGGTAGATATTGCCTGATGATGTCAACAATCTATGGTACCGGGATGCTATATTTTACGAGGTCCATGTAAAATGCTTCTATGATTCAAACAATGATGGGATCGGAGACTTTGAGGGAATGCGCCAGAAACTGGATTATCTGAAGACCCTCGGGGTGGATTGCATCTGGCTTCTTCCGTTCTATAAATCACCCCTAAAAGATGATGGATATGACATATCCGACTATTATTCGATCCAGCCTGAGTACGGTACTATGGATGATTTCCAGAGATTCCTGGATGATGCACATGCATCAGGAATCCGCGTTATAGCGGATCTTGTATTGAACCATGTATCTGACCAGAATCAGTGGNNGTTCCAGGAGGCTAAGAATGATCGTAATTCACCAAAGAGAAACTGGTTTGTCTGGAGTGATACAGACAAGAAATACAAGGATGCCCGCATCATCTTCATCGATACTGAGACATCGAACTGGGCATGGGAGCCCAACAGCCGGCAGTATTACTGGCACAGGTTCTATTCATCACAGCCTGATCTGAACTATGACAACCCTGAGGTGAGGGAGGAGATGAAGAATGTAATCAGGTTCTGGCTGAAAAAAGGGCTTGACGGATTCAGGTGCGATGCTGTTCCATATCTTTTTGAGCGTGAGGGCACAAGCTGCGAAAACCTGCCTGAGACACATGCCTATTTCAAGGAGATAAGGAAAATGATTGATTTTGAATTTCCTGGAACCATCTTATTAGCTGAGGCAAACCAGTGGCCATCTGACGCCAAGGCCTATTTTGGAAACGAGGACGAATTCCACATGTGTTTCAATTTTCCCCTTATGCCAAGAATATTCATTTCACTTGCAAGACAGTCTGGAAACCCCATCATTGATATAATTAAACAGACGCTTCCAATTCCTGCGACATGTGACTGGGGTATATTTCTCAGAAACCATGATGAATTGACGCTTGAAATGGTGACGGACGAGGAACGGGATATCATGTATTCAGAATACGCGAGGCTGCCGAAAATGCGCCTTAACCTTGGTATAAGAAGGAGACTTGCGCCTCTCGTGGACAATGAGAGATCATCACTGGAACTCCTTAATGCTCTTCTGCTTTCAATCCCAGGATCACCTATCCTGTATTATGGCGATGAACTGGGTATGGGCGACAATATATACCTTGGTGACAGGAATGGTGTCAGGACGCCCATGCAGTGGTCCTTCGACAGGAATGCCGGCTTTTCAAGAGCGGATACCGAGGCCCTGTATTCTCCAGTCATAATAAATCCAAATTATCACTATGAATCTGTCAACGTGGAATCAGAGTCCCGGATATCCAGCTCAATGCTGAACTGGGTAAGGAAGATGCTGCGGGTGAGGAAAAAATATAACACCGTTTTCGGCCGCGGAGGCATAGATTTCATACCACATGAGAACAAGAAGGCTCTTGTTTATATCAGGGAATATGAAGGTGATCAGATTCTCTGTGTTTTCAATATGTCCAGGAAACACACGTTCGTTGAGCTTGATCTGAAGAAGTACAAGGGATACAGGCCAACTGAGGTCATAACTGAGGCAAGGTTTCCAGCGATCGGGGATCTTCCTTACTTCTTTACATTACCGCCACATGGTTTCTTCTGGCTTAGACTGGTGCCCCCGGATGTCAAGGATGATATAGTTGATGATTGATCAGAACGCAAAAAAAACACTTGAGGATTCTATTCCTGCCTTTATTGCAGGAAAGAGATGGTTTGGTTCCAAAGGAAAAAGTATCAGATATGCCTTGCTCGATAAATTCGGCGAGTACTCGAGAGGGAAATACGTTGCAATTTTCAGGCTTGTCTTCACTGACGATTCGACCGAAAGTTATTTCATACCTCTTTCCGAGAATGGAAATGGTGAATCCATATCTGATCCGGAGATAAATGGAAGGAGAACGAGACTGTTCGATGCAACCGATGATCCTGAGTTTCTTCTTTCAATTGTCGACCAGATTAAAAATGCAAAATCTGTTGACTGCGGTAATCTGATCCTGGAGGGAAGTAATACAGGCATTTCTGATATTGAAGTAAGGGCGAGACCGGATATACAGAAAATAAAGACTGAACAGAGCAATACATCCATAATAATAGATAACTACATACTGAAAATATACCGAAAAATAATGGATCTGGATAATCCTGATTTTATACTTCCAACAATGCTGTGGAAAGAGACCGATTTCAGGAATACACCACTGNNATGGCAGGATCGAGATTCAGGGTGAAAGGAAAATAATGGTTGGAAGCTTGATGCGTCTAATTGAACATGCTGTTGATGGTTGGTCTCGTTTCACATCAACCCTGTCCAGCCTGATGCAATCATCACGATCTCACAGAGATATTCTCCTGCTAGAGGACGCNNGAAACTTGGTACACTGACTGGAAATCTCCATACTGCGATGAGGTATCTTTCCAGGAACGAGGAGGGGACATTTCTGGATTATGCGGAAAATGTAATATTGCCTGGAATCAGGAGAAATTCAGATAACATCGCCCGAACTTTCTCTGAACGGGGTAATATTTTTACAGGTAATATAAGAAAAATGCTTGAAGTCTTCAACTCCCGCAGGGATTCTTTCATGCAGACAGTTGAAAATATAACCAGCAGAATGGCAGAAAGGAGACTCATGATAGTTCATGGAGATTATCACCTTGGCCAGGTATTGTATCATAATGGAAAATATGAAGTAATAGACTTCGAGGGGGAACCCATGAGATATTCAAGCAGTAATTTCGTCAAATCTCTGCCGATGAAAGACGTTGCCGGCATGATCAGATCGTTTGATTATTCGTTTGCGTTTTCTTCAATCAGGCAAAATAAACATTTTACCGATGATGTAAGGTCAAAATGGGTTTCTGAAATGAAAGATAGTTTTCTGCGATCATACCGGGATTCGTTTGACTATGATTTCGATGATGAAATCCTTGAAATCTTCCTTATCGAGAAGGCAGTTTATGAACTCAATTACGAGATTAACAACAGGCCTGACTGGGTTGAGATACCTCTGTCCTTCCTTGATACAAGAAATGTATGAATGATGCTGGATATTTAAGCATAAAAAGAGCATTTGCTAAAGCTTATAATCCAGATAAGAGATATAGTATTACATGGATATTAGAGACATAGTTAGGATGGCTGTTGAACAGTTGGCAGCAAGACTTGATATTGATTCCTCTCAGATTACACCTTCTGATCTGGAAAAGGATGCTATAGACTGGAGAGTATATCTCTATGTAACAAGAGGCGGAATAAAAACTAAATATGTTGCAATAGCCGATCCGGTTACTGGTCTTATATCAAGAATAGAGAAAGCCGAAGATCTGCTTGTTAAGCCACCAGGCGAAAGATCAGAGACCGACCTGAATAGAATTAAGAGAACATTCACGCCAGCCCAGCTCGAAACGCTCAAGGAAGATTACCTGAATGACATAAAGTCATATGACGATATAATGAGGAATGACGATGAGTCGCAGCAGGAAAAGATAAATGCAGCATACGTCATGGGTAAAATGTACCGTGAGCTTGGTGTCATTTTCGGATCACCGCTTTATTTACAGAAATGCATCGAGTCTCTGAAGATCATACTTGATTATCCGGACAGCATCATCGCAGGAATAAAAGGTAAGGTGCTGAATTATCTTGGTCTTTCTCATTTCAAGCTTGGAGAAATAATGTTCAACGAAGAAGAGATGAACCTTGGCATTGAATTTTTTGAAAAGTCAGCGACCTTCTTCAAGGCGCACAATCTTATGCCCGAATATGCTGCCATCGAGGAAAATTTAGAGATGGCCACAAAGAAATTATATGGTAAGGATTACAAGAAAGTTCTGAACCAGATAGTTAAAAGCATCAAATCAGCCTGAGACCGCGAATCTATTCTTTCCTGAAAACTGTCCTCTTTATCCTCTTCCATGCGGAGCCTTTGAAGCGCTCNNTCATCATGGTAGCCATATGCTTCCCAGTATCCGTCCTCGTATCCTTTTATGAATTCTATGCCACTCAACCACTTCGCGCTCTTCCATCCGTAGAGATGTGGTATGAAGGGCCTCACCGGAAAACCATTCTCCTCCGGAATTGGCTTACCGTTCATCCTGATCGCAACTATGGATTTTTCATCCATTGCATCCTCGATCGGGACTGGCGTGTCATAGCCGTCTAGGCAGTGAAACATTATCCAGTCTGCTTCCTCTTTCACACCAGCTCTTTTGGCCAGTGCACTGATCCTGACGCCTGTCCATGTCACATCCTTGATGCTCCATCTAGTAACACAATGAAAATCGTGTGTATAATTGGAGTCCACCATCCTTTCCAGATCCTGAAAAGAAAGAGAATAAGGTTTCTCGACAAGACCGTTTATCTCAAGCTTGTAAGAGGACAGATCAACCTTTGGTATCCCCATTGCTGCATATATAATGAAGTCCTTCACGTATCTCTGGCCTGACGGCATTTTTCCTTCTGGTTCCTGCAATGTAATCTATTTGTCAGCGCAAACGCATATTTGAAATGTTTTAAAATAAAACTTAAACAAATTATAATACCTTCCCTTCAGGGTTGAAAGAGAACTGGAAATCTGAATGATCCCATCCAGCGATATGCTTTCGACATTCAAAGGATAGACAAGGTTTATCAACAGCATTGCATAATGCGATTAAGGATGAACAATAGCAGCCTCTATTCGTATTCAGGCGGTGGCAATGTGAGCCGGGACATCATGGTGATTGCAAATCCAGGCACCGGCAAGACACATTCACTGGCAAATTTTGCGGTGGACCTCCTTTCAAAANNTAACCGGGCGACTGCGGAGATGCGCAACAGGATCTCCTCCATGGTAAATGGAACGCCGCTGATGAATGAGGCTCTGAACATAGATATCATGACTTTCCATTCACTTTGCTTCAATCTGGTCTCAGATATAGAAACGGAACCCAGAATCGCATCGAGCAATTTTCTGAGGGCTTCTCTTTTGAGAACAATCAGGGAAAACTCAATCTTTAATTACGGTGATGTGTACATCAAGACTGAACTTCTTCCGAAGATTGAAAATGCTGTGAGATATGTAAAGTCCTTCAACGTTGATCCGATGATTCTCGATAAAAATAAAATCCGTGAGGCAATCAAATCATTCCTGCCTTCACCATCGCAAACCTATACAGATGAGCAGATACTTTCATTCGGCGATCATTTCATAGACATGATGAGGAGGTATTCCGATGACACACGGAAAGCAGGATTATACGATTACAACGACCTGCTGACAAAATGGATTGCAATCCCTCCGGATAAAAAGAAGATATACAGATGGGCACTGATAGATGAACTTCAGGATCTGAATGAAATTGAGTTTGAGATAGGTCTTTCATGCAGCCTGAATCATTACATGGTTGGTGATCCGAAGCAATCAATATTTGGTTTTCAGGGTGGATCGCTCAAAAACTTTGAAAATTTCACCTCATCCTTACGGGCTGAAAGGAAGATACTTGATGAAAATTACAGGAGCACGGAATCGATACTTAATTTCGCGAAGTCATTTTATTCAATGAATTCAAACGGCCAGATGCCTGAGGAGCTTTCCACACTGCGATCCAGATCGGGTGAGAATGGAAGAAAAGTGATCGCATATATTTCTGATGAACCCGAAAAGGGAGCCGTCAGGCTTATTGATCAGTATCAGGACGGAAGGGTTGCGATCATAGCTAGGAGAAATGATCAGATCCAGCGGATTGCCGGCTACCTCGATTCTTTGGGAATTCCATATGCTTCAACGAGCACTATCTCAATAAATGAGTCTACGCGATCTGATATCTTAAGATTCATTCGTTCCATAATGGATCCACAGAAGGACAATATTATCTCTGCTCTCTTTACACCCTATTCTGGTGCTCTTTTATCAGACGCGCTCAAGATATCAAAGCAGTTTAAGTGGATTGACCTGAAACCGGATGACATTAAAAAGGAAGCACCATTTCTTTTTAGATCAATCAGGAATGGAAGATCTGTAGCAGGCCTCAATGATATAATGGAAAAACTTGTCCTGCCAGTTTCTGCATCCCTTGGAAAGGAACATTTCTATTCTGCCCTTTCAGTGCAGCATGCCCTGCAGTCATATTTCGAAGAGAATGCACAGCCCGATTACGACCAGATTGACGATTATCTTTCGATCTATAATTACGACGATGACCTCCCGCTCACGGATGAGAGGATCATACTGACGACGGTGCATAAGGCGAAGGGGCTCGGTTTCGATCATGTAATATATGTACCATCAGCACAGAGGGAAAGGATCTCCTTTATGGATATCGTAACAACCGCACTTCTGAAGGCTTCTAAAAACGTGGACATAAGGGAGGAAATAAGGGGTGAGGATGTCAGGGTTGACTTTGTCGCAATGACCAGGGCTTCCAGAACTCTTGATCTTGTTGTTCAACCAAAACTCCTTCCAAGGTATATGGTCAATGGTATGGATCCTCCTAGGAATCTTGATTCAACGGACATTGATCAGAAGGATTACAACACATATGCCAGGAGTTTTTCCCTTTTCCTTGATGGGAAATATGAAGAGGCAAAGACTCTCCTTTCCGGCAACAATAAGTGGCTCATCCCGCAAATTGCATCCTATCTTAGGACAGATTTTCCGCTTTCATATTCCCTGATTTCATGGATAAAGAATCCATGGGATTTCCTCAGATCATATATTTTCAACATACGGGAACCTACCCGCGGGATGTCAAGAGGGTCGGTTGTTCATGATTACGCTGAAAGGATGTTTGCAAATGAGGATCTTGGTGATATCCCGGAAGATTACCGGCGGATAGTTGACAATCTGGAAAAAGTAATAGATCAGATCAAAACAGAATTCAAGGCTGAACATGCTGCGTCAGAACTTGCGATAAACCTGCCGGTGGGAGAACTTTTTCCAAATGTTACAGACAAATATCCTCATTTAGTGTTCAAGACAAAACTGGATGCAGTCTTTAGGTCTCAGACGGGCGATATAATCATAGCTGATTACAAGACCGACATTGCTCCAGCCGATCAGTACATATCAGATCACAGGCTTCAGCTTTACATATACAAAATGGCTTATTCAGTCAAATACAAAATAGATCTGAAGAAAATCAGGATCGTGACTGCCTATGTTAACCTTGCAGGAAGGATCAATACAGGTGTTATTACGACAAAACTTGACTATACTGAACCAACAAAACGGAAACTTGACAATTTTACTGAGATGTTAAAAAAAGTCTTCAGCTACAAGGAGGACCCATTGCTCTTCGTCAGTGACCTGATAAATGCCAAGGGAATAGAGGATAACCTCTATCTCGAAGTCAGGAAGATACTTGAGGAAGAATTGCCTAAGGCATGAAGAGGAATTCCTTTCTGTCTGCTTCGCTTATGTCTGGAACAAGGAGATCAACCTGCATGATTAGATTGTCAAGATCCTTTTCATCGATTGGTATTCCCGCCTGCATCACCTTTAAAGCCATAGATCCAACGATGGCATGATACCCGAAGACAGGCTTCCTGAAATCTATGTTCTTTTCGGTGGCCCGAACTGTCTTCTTTATTGTATTCCAGTATATGTCACCAGCACGGTACACACCGCCGTAGCCGCTTAACCGGAT
>DAQB01000056.1:14474-14759 GCA_002502705.1 Thermoplasmatales archaeon UBA582
CAGCCGATCTAAATATCTCCCGGGCAGTCCTGTTTCCATGGCTGGCAAGATCCGAAAGCCCAGCTGCAATTGATGCTATTCTTCTTATATTTATTGGGTTCGTGTATATTATGTTGATAATGTCTCTCTCCTTTGTGATGTGAAATCTATCCTTTATCAGGGATATCAGATCTGCGTCAAAATCCATCCTGTGATCAGATATCCTTGAAAACGCCGATATCGCCTTCATGCCGATATAGAAGGCACCTCCCTCGTCCCCGACAAGCCAGCCCCATCCGCTTGCCC
>DAQB01000132.1:0-8764 GCA_002502705.1 Thermoplasmatales archaeon UBA582
GTCTGTGGCTTGAGTTCAATGTTTGATTCAACCCCCATTATCTTAAGGAGTAACTCATAAATGATCCTGACGATAAAATCCTGCGGAGCCATTCCTGATGGGGGCTTCTCTTCATTTGCCCTTGATTCCACGACCTTTGAAAGATTAAGCGCGAGCTTTACGTTCACATCACTCTTGAGGAGGATTCTCTGAAGATCCTTTACAACCTCCTTAATTGTTTCCTTGTCAATATAGGAAGATCTTGATATCTTTCTTATCGTCTCCCTGAGTGAAGACGCAAAGCCTTCGAGAACCATTTTATATCATCTCCTGATCTAAATGCCTCTATTAGTTATTTTGCAGGATTTGATCAGCAAATCTCAGTATTCTCTCCACCTGTATCCGCAACTCTCGCAGGTGTAGAATTTTGTTTCAGGTTCATCGGCAGATCTGGTCTGTTTGAGCAAATAGTAAGCACCGGAATGATGGCATTTCGGGCAGACCGCATCCGAATCAAGGGGTTCTGCAGACTTTTCTTCATTAACCAGAATAACCTCTTTTCCAGACGATTTCGAGACAATTCTGTCACTTTTGGCTACTGATTTTTTGTTCACTTCATGACCGCAGCTTGAACAAATGTATTTCCCACCTATTGGTGACATCAGTGAGCCACATTTTTCACAGAACATAGAACCTAGATATTACAAAAAAATATATTAATTTGACGTAAAATAATTCATTAATGTAGAACGGCTTGGATTTAATGCGTGTTACCGATCCGGATGCTTACATTCCCAGACTCTTTAGAGTGATACTTCCTGTAAATGATATAGAAAAGGCCCAAAAATTTTACTCCTCATTACTTAACGTGGAAGTGGAGAGAGGATCCCCGGAAGACATTACTTTCAGCGGGGCACAATACTTGCGTGTTTTGACGCATGGAGTTGATGGCGACAATTTCGATCTTCCACCAAATCCCGAGACACATATTTCTCAGTAAAGAATCTTAATGATGTCTTTAGAAGAGCGCAGGTATTGGGAGCTGTCATTTTAGATGAGATAGGAACTAGACCATAGGGAGAAGCTTCGTTCTACCTGAAGGACCCATTTAGGAATAAAATTTGTTTCGTTCAATAGGAAACCGTATTTACAGGTAATTGATAGTTAAAAAAATCAATGAGATCATGCCCGATCCAAACATATTACTAAGCAATTTAATTCGTTGATTAAACCTAGCAGGGGATGGAGTTGATCAGATATAACCTTAGAGGATCTATTGTCTTACACCACTGAAATGTGTTCTTGTGGTTGAGTTTCATGTAGACACCGCCCAATATTGCAAGAATAGGAATTGACGACTCGCCTAATTTGAAAATTGAACGGTCTTTTTTTCTACCTTTTTTCACGCTCTTCCTTGGAAATAAAAAATAAGTTCACACCCCTCAAATTGAATATTAAACGTACCCAAAAGAATATACCTCCAGTCAAGAAAATTAGAATTATGAATAACACGCCATACCATGGCACAATCTGATCGAAAATAGTAGTTTCAAGAGAGAGATATATATAGAGATATGCCACTCCAGCAGTTACGATTGCAATATACCCAGACACCTTGAATAACTGTAAACTTCTACCTCCCTTGATGTTTGCTCTTTTGACACGTACAGACATGAATAAAACGATGATTGAGGAGAATGTTAAAGACATCATTATTATAAAAAATAAAGTAAAAAGGAAGCTCATTCTAAACTCACTTACCTGTTTCCCTCATTAATACAGTCCAATCCAAACGTAATTTGGTCCATATTCATTTGAAAATCATGACAAACCAAAGAAATGTAGGGAGACACCACGCCGCTGAAAGTTAGAGGATAAAGGGCATTGACCAATCCTCTGCCCATTATGAATACATATACTCCCCAACCATTAGTGCCATCTCCCGCAAAACCTTCATAGATGTAGTCATTCTGCAGCGCTGTGTTTAAAACACACACGGATTGGTCGGCTGCATAAGCAGCGTTTACATCACTTGAAATTAGATAAAGGCCATCAGCATCCCAGGCAATAGTCACAGCACCAGCTAATAGGTTGACTGCATCGATGGCAAATCCTGCGACAAAGGTAATTACATCTGCACCAATCACTCCAAGCGAAACAGCTGCCGTTTCCATTTTGTAAGCATACGCTTCATTGTAATTATACATCCTGTTCGGCACTACCGTGTACTGAATTCATACATCCTTGGCATATATATGAAGTGTCTTCCGTGATATCTGTGGCATGTTCAGGACTTCTTTGGCTTTCATTGTTAATAACATACCATATACTATATAATAATGTTATCTCTTTTATTGACTATAAGTTTTCAATACAATATCCTTCAGGCGGGTTTTATATTGGGAATATGGATTGCACGAGCAATAATATGTTGGGAATACTCTTGTAACTCCCAAAATAAGAAATATCTAACCGATTGAGGTTCAGAAATGTATACCTTCTAAAATATTTGAAAAAATCTTAATAAACCGTAACCACTCTATGAGTATGAAAGATTATGATAACGACAAGACATGGAAATTTTTAACCACAGCAAAGAATATTGCAGTCGTTGGAATTTCAGATAAGCCTGACAGAGATAGTTACAGGGTTTCAAGATATCTCAAGGAAAATGGATACGAGATATTTCCGGTGAATCCGTCATTAACAGAATGGGAGGGAATTAAGGCGTACCCTTCTTTAATGGATATACCGAAAGAAAATAAAATCGATATTGTTGACATTTTTAGGAAACCGGACACCGTTATACCGATTGTTAATGACGCAGCTAAAATTGGAGCCAGAATCATATGGTTCCAGGAGGGTGTGGTCAATGAAACAGCTGCAGAAAACGCTAGGAAATATGGTATGAACGTTGTTATGGACAGATGCATGATGAAGGAACATTACAGGCATAAGCACTGAACCTTGAAATTAGCAAACCAATAAATAATGGATAATTTTGTCGCATTAAAGTCGGGGTAGCCTAGCCCGGTANNTTCAAATCTCCCCCCCGACGTAATTAAAACATCTGGTATGGATCAGATAGGCCATACTATATGGAATTAAAACCTGTATTTCATGAAAACACCGGTAATATAAAATGAATGATAAATTTAAAAAAAATGGACACCATTTTGATTCCGTCGATTTAACGGAACTTTCACAGGAGATAATTTCCTGCAGGAAATGCCCCCGTTTAGTATCTTTCCGTGAAAAGGTCGCAAGAGAAAAGACGAAGAGATACCAGGACCAGGAATACTGGGGTAAACCGGTTCCAGGATTCGGCCCTGCTGATTCTAGACTGGTCGTAATTGGGCTTGCACCCGCAGCCCATGGAGGGAACAGAACTGGAAGGGTTTTTACTGGTGATCTATCAGCAAAGTTCCTGATGAAGTGTCTTTATAATGCCGGGTTTGCAAATCATGAATATTCGATCTCAATCGACGATGGTCTTTCATTAAATGATTGCTATATACTCGCTGCTGTCAGATGCGTCCCACCCGACAACCTTCCTACCAGGGAGGAGATGAATAACTGTTTTCCATTCCTTAGCCGGGAATTGAAAATACTAAAAAATACAAGGGCAGTCCTCCTGCTGGGAAAAATAGCTTTCGATTCTTACATTTCGTATCTGAAATATATCGGAACAGAGTTGCCCAAGAAACTGACATTTGGGCACGGAAATAGTTACTTGATTGGCAATATTATGATCTATGCATCATATCACCCCAGTCCAAGGAATACGAACATGGGAAACCTTTCGGAGGACATGTTTATGTCTCTCCTGAGAACAATCAAAACCTACCTGGAAAGCCCTGACTCTCGCAGCGATGTTGCATTGAACAGGTGAATGACAAGGTAATATTCCTCCAAAAAAGATATGGAGATGAAAATTAATTCATTCAGAAATATTTATGATCGCCTAAAAATTGCTTTGGCATATATACTAAGAAAATCCCATATCGAGTTTTTTGGGTTGTATACCTGCTAATTTGCTCAAAGAATAAATATTAATGAAACATAAGCCCGAAGTTAGCTGGGATAGCCTAGCCTGGTNNGTTCGAATCTCCCTCCCAGCGTATTACCTGTAAAGAACAATTGAAGCAAAAAATCTAATTGATCTCTTATCGATTTTTGTCCAAGATCTATTGATTGCACTCTAAATTCCTAAAAAGTCATATCTATTTTAAGCTAAGCACAAGAGAAATAGATCCAAAAACAATAAAGTAAAACAACAATTTTTACAATTTAAACTGTAATCAGGTTTTCATAATCGCGCCGAGGAATATCAGCAGGCCTATGACCACACCAATGACCGCAGCGATAACATAAAAGAACGTTGGAATAACAACTTCCTGAAGAATGCCGTTTGTCAGTTTAAAGACATCATGAGCAGTGAATATAGTGACAAGGCCCACAATTAACCCGACTACCAGCAAAATCGAACCCACTGCTCTGCTTTTACCGCTTCCAAAATAAGCCGTAAGTATCCCGAGTATCACAAGGGATATTGCCAAAAGAGCAAGCAAGATCGCAAAGAATACATTCCACTGCCAAGAAAAGTCAGTAACCATTTTTCATCCCCTATATCTTGATTCCCGTAAGTGTCTTAGTGTCTATAACACCTTCTATTGTCCTAATCTTTTCAATAACTATCTTGCCAAGTTCACTGAAGTCACTGGCATCAATTTTGACGATTAAATCGTATTCGCCAAAAAGCGGATGAGCCTCCACAACATATTTTATTGATGAAATTTTGTTGTAGACCTCCATCTCCTTTCCAGGGACAGTGCTTACAAGAACAAATGCGACAGACACATTACTTCAATTTCAGATACTTAGTAAATTAATAAATCTTTTCCCTCATTCCTTCCTTAATTCATGCATTATCCTGCTCAAGAGATCCTGATGCGATATATACTCCTGGTTTCCTGAATCCATGTGCTTCCAGGTGTAAGAATTTTCCGCAATCTCTTTCTGACCGATTATTATTGCATCTGAACACCCCAGCCTGTTAGCTTCTTTCATCTGAGCACTGAACGGTTTTTCAGAAGTATCGAAGGAACATATGGCCCCCAAGGATCTTATCATGGTTGAAATCTCAACAGCTTTTTCTATGTATTCTCCGGATGTAACAACAACAAAAAATTTCCTCTGGTTTTTTTGTGTTAACACTCCAGTTTCCTTCATCAGCATTTCAAGAATCAGATCCCCCATCCCGAATCCCACAGCTGGAATATTCTGTCCTGAATAGAGGTTTGCAAGATCATCATAGCGGCCACCTCCAAGAATTGACCTGAATTTTCTTTTGTTGTCAAATGCCTCGAACACAACGCCGGTATAATAGGCAAGTCCGCGCACAACTGAAAGATCAACATAAAAGGAACCATTCGAATATTTTTTCAGGATTCTTAAGAGATCAAGAAACCTGTTAACTGCGACCCTATCAGTTCTTTCAGACATAGAGCCAGTGAAAAAATCATGAGCCTGGTCTATGGGGATCTGCCTCTCAAGATATTCCACCAGTGATCCTGCATCGTTTCCCGAAAGACCTATTTCTTTCATCCTGGCAACAAATTCCTCATTGCTAATTTTCCTGTATTTATCAATAACCGCAAACGCCCTGGTGGTATCAGTTATTTTATAACTTCTAAGGAGGCTGTCCATTATTAGCCTGTCGTTCAGCAGGATNNGGAAGCAGCGAGTCCAATTACTTCTGCATCGGCCAGAGGCGTATTTGGCCCAAATATATCCGCATTGAGCTGATAGAATTCCCTCTGTCTACCTGACTGAGGTTCCTCATATCTCCAGAACTTCTGGAAACTGTACCACTTAACCGGTCTTGATATATCTTTCCTGGAAGTAAGCATTCTAACTACAGTAGGTGTTGCTTCCGGAGTCAGTGAAATCTCACGGCCAGATCGATCCCTGAAAGAGAAACATTGAGATACCAGCTCATCGCCGGATTTTGTCCTGTATAGGTCCAACGATTCAACACTGGGCATCTCAATCTTACTGAAACCAAAAAGCTCCGCAAGATTTTCAGATACTGTGAATATCTTCTTCCTTGGTTCAGCTTCGTCCGGATATATATCGCGAAAACCCCTGACCTTTTCAATAGCCACGAGTCCTTAATACTTAAAGTGAAATAAATGATTTTGTTGATTATTGCGTTTCCGGAATTCAAAATTCTTATATTTCTAGAATGCACGTTATAGACAGCCAGATTTTCCGCAGCCAATTAAAAGCGTTAATATCTGGCATTACATACCCCTGCGAACTACGAAGATAAATACTTTTTTTGGCCCCCTACTTGCAATCTTTGCCGCTTTTGTATGGGCGACTTATTACAGTTTTATTTTTTTTGCAAGATCATACTCAGAATTAATGATATTTTCAATTCCATCGCTAGCTGGATCACTTATTTTTATCATACCTGGGTTTATTGCTAAAAGAAACCTGAATTTCCTGTTTATTAGAATAGTGTTTTTGACCGGTCTCTTCTACTGTGCTGAGCAATTTCTTATAATACTGTCTGCGGAAACGAACGGTTCCGTGATAACGGCCCTCTTTATTTTGTTCGGGGATGCCATAATCTCTCCTTTGTTCGCTGTATTCCTAAAAATCAACACACGTGAAATTAAATATGGAATTTTTTTCATTTCAATGATCATCATGCTCCTTGCAACATCACTCGTCATCAGTTATGGCAATTCAATTAAAATCCCCGGTGAAACTGGTATTTTGTTATTATTAGGTGTTGCAGGGTCGGTCCCTCTTTTATTCTTAACTTTGAACAAATCAATAGAAAAATACGGGACAACAGAAGCGCTAGCCGGTACTTTTTTCTGGCCAGGTCTTGTGACTATTGTTTTGTCCCTTACAGTCGGGTCCCTAACAATACAATCAGATTCACTTATTCCTGCGCTATCTCTGATTCTTACAGGAATCACTTCCATGGGTCTAGCTTATATACTGTTCTTTAAATCAGCAAAGATTAGCAGTTTTTCAATCGCATCCGTTATGCAGTCATTCATACCTGTTTTCACTCTATTGACAGTCCATTTCACTGAAGGAATAGCGATTTCACTTTTTTCAATTTCGATGATAATTATTGCAAGCTTTGGTGCTTCGATCTCGGTTCTTTCGATCAGAGATCATTAGAGCAGAAGGTTTCAATCAAATATTTAAGGCAAAAGAGGATGCATTGCAATGGCACTGAACATTGGTGATGATGCACCTGATTTTGAGGCACCGGATGAAAACGGAAACAAAATAAAGCTTTCTGAATTTAAAGGCAAGACAAACGTTGTGCTATATTTTTACCCAAAGGCTGAGACCCCAGGCTGTACAGCTGAAGCAAAATGTTTCAGGGATAACTGGGATTCAATCAGGCAGTTAGGTGCTGTAGTGTTTGGAATAAGCTCTGACACCGAGGAGAAGCAAAAATCATTCAAGGTTCACCACAAGCTCCAGTTCTCGCTGTTAAGCGACAGGGACAGGAAGATCAGGGATGCATATGGTGCAAAAGGCTTCCTCATTCCAGCTAGAATGACATTCATCATTGACATGCAGGGCAAAATCCGTGGCATTCACAACTCTCAGATGGACCCGAAAGGTCATATTGATTTCGCAATTGACAAACTGAAATCCTTGGCACCTGCGTCGGCAGGTAACACTGCAACCTGAATATTACTGCCAAATACATGAAATCGTGAGCAACTACTGCGATTGATATGTTAAAACAAACACTCTCTGTCGACATTGGAGGCACTTTCACGGATATAGTTTTAATGCAGGGCAACAGGATCAAAAAGGCATTTAAAATTCCAACATCCGTCCAGGCACCGGCTGATGCGGTGATTGAAGGTCTGCGATCGGCAGGTATCAACAACATTGATGAGGTAATACATGCAACCACTATTGCAACAAATTCAATACTTGGTCAATATAATCTGGAACTTGCAAAAACCGCTTTACTGACAACATACGGTTTTGCGGATGTGATTGAGATCGGAAGACAGAACAGGCCTTCCATTTATGATCTAAGATTCAGGAAACCGGTGCCATTAGTACCTAGAAAGCTTCGGTACGAGGTTGATGAACGCATGGATGCCGATGGGAATGTGATTAAGAAAGTAAATGATAAGGCTCTTGAAAAAATTGCCCAAGATATCTCCGCACAAAATGTTGAAGCCATTGCTATAAGCTTCCTGCACTCTTATATCAACCCGGAAAACGAGATCCATGCAGGAAATATTCTAAGAAGGAAGTTTAAACACGTTACACTTTCATCAGAAGTATCACCTGAACCAAGGGAATTTGAGCGCACATCTACTGCCGTTGTAAATGCTGCGTTATCCCCAATCATGACAGGTTACCTGAACAACCTATCCACAAGTATGGCCAATTTTGGATGCAGGCAGATAACCATGATGTCCAATTCGGGAGGTCTCATCAGGCTGAATGATGCTGTTGAAAAACCGATAAAGATAATAGAATCTGGCCCAACGGCCGGTGTGATAGCTGCGAACGAATTTGCCAGGGTAGCTGGAGACAGAAACGTAATTAGTTTTGACATGGGGGGCACAACCGCTAAGGCAAGCGCAATAGTTGGAAACATGATTGGAACAACATCAGAATACGAGGTCGGGGGATCATCGAATCATGGAAGGATGATAAAGGGATCAGGGTACCCCGTCAGGACACAGTTTGTGGATATTGCAGAGGTATCAGCTGGGGG
>DAQB01000132.1:8795-11012 GCA_002502705.1 Thermoplasmatales archaeon UBA582
TACCCACCATTACAGACGCAAACCTGGTGCTTGGCTATATTAGCAGGGAAAGTCCTGGGCGGAGTATCAAACTAGACACAGAAAAATCGATAGAGTCACTTTCGTTGCTTGGGGATCCAGTCAGGGTTGCGGAGAAAGCTATTTCGCTTGCAGATCTTGAAATGGCAAGAGCAATCCGCCTTGTCACTTACGAGCGTGGTCTTGATCCAAGGGGATTCGTACTATANNGGCTTGACTGAAGTAATCATTCCCACCAACCCGGCAGAATTCAGTGCAATCGGGTTAGTTGAAGCAGACTGGAAGTTCGAAGAAACTATCGCATTTCCTTCTGATCTAAAAGCAGATTATGATAGACTTTCATCAAAGATATGTGGGATTGGATCTGAAATTGTTATTTCATCCAGCGCAGATTGCAGGTACAAAGGGCAGGGCACAGATCTATCCGTTCAGGTTAATTCATTTTCAGAGGAAAAGATAAAGCAGGACTTTGAGTCACTTCACATGTCAACTTACGGGTTCACCCTCCCACGTGAGGTAGAGATATCAGCCCTTCGTGTCACAGGTACAGTGCCGAGAAAAAAGCCTGAATTTGAAATTTTAGTTCTAGGAAAAAAGGAACCATACAACAGGAAGGCGCGTGATTCTGGCAGATGGCATTCATTTCCAGTCTATTCGCGGGATTCACTCCCTTCCGGATTCAGCATAAAAGGACCCGCAATGATTGACGAACCCGGAACATCAACACTTATTCCAGCTGGATGGTCTTCTAAGGTCGGCACACATGGTGAGATAAGGATGGTGCTTAACAGGTGATAAAAGACTGGGAACTGATAGGAAAAACTTCCCAATTCATAGCGGAGGAGATGGGCATTTCGCTAAAGCGATCTGCAATTTCACCAAACATAAAGGAAAGGATGGATCACAGCTGCGCCATTTTAGATAAATCAGGCAGAATAGTTGCTCAGGCTGAACACATACCTGTTCATCTTGGTTCATTCAAGATAGGTTCGATGAACTTATTGCAGTGGATAATCTCAAATCGCATTGAATTGTCGGAAGGAGATATGATCCTCACAAACGATCCTTATATCACGGGAACGCACCTGAACGATGTAATGCTGTTGGCGCCCGTGCATCATGAAGATTCGATATGTGCATATGTTGTGAATAAAGCTCACATTGTTGATGTTGGTGGTCCTGTATTTGGGAGCCTGAACCCAAACGCAAAAAACCTGTACCAGGAGGGTGTTATAATACCACCTGTAAAACTTGTAAAAAGTGGAAAAATAGACCATGAGCTTCTTTCAATCATACTTTCCAATTTCAAGGAACCATCTGCGGCGTCTGGTGACATCAATGCACAAATTGCTGCAAACAGTGCTGGAATCGCTAGAATCAGGGAGATGCTGGTGGAATATGGTGTGAGTGCAGTTCTGTCCGGATGGAATGAAACTATAAAGCATTCAAGAAAACTTGCCATGTTAGCGATATCAGGATGGAAACATGGTTCTTTTTATGCAACAGATATGCTTGAGGCAGGTAATTCCCCAATATTTTTGAAACTTCGTCTGGACATCTCAAATAAAGGAATTATTGCAGACTTCTCCGGCAGTTCAACCGAATTGGAATTGCCCATTAATGCAGTGAAAGGAGTGACATTCTCCGCCGCAGCATATGCCGTTAGGAGTGCAATGAACAGTGAAATCCCCACAAACGACGGGCTTTATTCGATCCTGAAGGTTTATGCTCCCGAGGGATCCCTCCTCAATCCGGAGAGGCCATACCCAGTCTCTGGAGGGAACGTAGAGACAACCCAGAGAATAGCGGATGTAGTCCATCATGCACTTAGCGAAAGCACCGGTACTGTAATACCTTCTGCTTCATCAGGAACCATGTTCAATGTGATGATGGGAGGACCGAGAGGACATGGAAAATTCTGGTCCTATTATGAAACAATAGGGGGCGGCAACGGTGCGGGAAAAGGCAGAAACGGCGAATCTGGTGTACACAGCAATATGACAAATACCATGAATACACCGATTGAGGTGGCAGAGCGTGAATACCCAATCTTTTTCACTGCATACAGGATCAGGAAAAACAGTGGTGGTACCGGCACGTGGAAGGGAGGCGATGGTATCATACGTTCCTTCATTGCAATGGAAGCATGCACAATATCCATACTTGCAGACAGGTTTGTAAACCCGCCTTATGCACTTG
>DAQB01000122.1:0-2827 GCA_002502705.1 Thermoplasmatales archaeon UBA582
TATTACAACATTCTCAGGGAGATGACATATGCATATTGAATTGTGCAACACACTTTAGGATTTGTAATGCATTGCGTACAGTTCCCTAATTTCCATATCTCTCTCAAGAAATTTGTCCTGTTCATGAAACGGATACAGCGTCCTGTAAAAAATATCGCCATACTGTGCGTGTTTGGCAATTGCCTTCATTCCAAATCTTGTACATGTTCTGAAGCCATCTGGAGTGAATGCATTTGTAATTATATTTCTTATAAATATTCCGTCCTTTGCAAGTGAATATACCTCTTCAAAGAAAGATCCAAATAGGAGAGATCGATCTTCATGGTTCCTGTATCCTCTTCTCAATGCAATGGAAACAACATATATGTCGTAATCACCCGGTATGTCCAGAGGCATTATACGTTCTGCTACAATTTCAGAGTCCTTAAGTTCTCCAAGCTTAGCTTTTTGAAAGTCATCAGGAAAAAGAGGAACAAAATGCCAGTAACCTATTATGCTTTCTGACCCGTTCACCAACAATCTCCATGTATCAGGCGATTCTGAAAAAACATCAGCCCATTGATCAGTTGATCCTTCCATGTCTCTAGTAAGGCCCTCCATCGTTTCGTAATCCAATTTAATAAGCTCATCCAGAAGTTTCTTTGAGTCCCATCCCCACATTTTTACATCACGATCGTCCGCTATTCTATGTTTACTTTCATTGTTTAATAAACCCGCTATCCTTAACGTATTCGCTGAAGATTCAATTTCTTCCTTACACTTTCTAACATTTTCAAAGAACTCATTTCTAGTCTTTATTCCTGCATCCTCAAGAACATTCTGCAAGTTCGCAATTTTACTGTAAAACCCCTTGATATGCTGGATTACTTCTTTTTTTGTTAAAGCAGTTTTTGACATAATTTTATAGTTTGTCTGGATTGATGAAACTTCATTCAATTTTCTGCGGATATAACCCAATGATTTCTCGTCCATTTTCACAGAAGTCATGTTTGGCTGTTCTTGAAACGAGAGTATATCATCAATAGTAGAGCTTACTTTCGAATATACGGTATCCAGAACAGCTTTCATACCGCCAAGGGCAGTCTCGATTGCTTTCGTATCACGCTTTATTTCACGATCCATGATAGCAAGTGCAAATGCAAGTGGGACGTCTAAAATCATGAAAGGCACAGCTATTTGCAGATTCAAAATGCCAATTAGAAAGGTTAAAAAAACCCCACCAACGTACACGGCAGTGAACACAACGATTAGAATAATTGTTCTTCTAGTCAACATGTAATCCTACATTATTCCAGATTAACAATTTCCCGAATTTAATAGTTATGCTAATATGAAACTCTGGTTAATAAATATCACTGAAAAATATGGTGCCTCCTTAACAGATGGTCCATCGCTCTAATAGTTGGGATTGGGATATTTTTTTATTTATAATAAATCATAGGATGTCCAAACACTCTTCAAAAAACAAAGCACATTATTTTCCAATTGGATCTAGGCACAATCTGATTGACCAGGACAATGTAGTTGTATGCCGCCACCATTTCAACAGCTGAATCATCATAGTTCAGCTTGCAGACAAACTGGATTTGTGCGCAATGCAGTATCTCCCTTATTATGGAAAATGTTAGCTCCATTCCCTATCTCAATATCTATGTAAATATTGATTTTCTCTTTTCTCAAACATGTCGAGTAATTCCTCAAAATAGTTCTACGGAATAGAGGGATCAACAGAGATTGTTTTTTACAATGAGCTGCTTGTTCAGATGATATCTAATCTTCACGATTATTATTCTGCACACTTTTCAAAGGCCAAATATAAACAAGTGTTTTTAACTGGAAAATATTATGCTTTTAGACGAAATGGAAAATCCTTTATTTTTGAACAGAAAAGCGCATGTTGCTGTCGCCGAGGGAAATCTTCCTGCAGCTTTAGACCTCTTCATAAAAGCACATCAGGGGGATCCACGTAACGTGAGTTATATCTATTCAATCGTTTCCATTATGGAAAAACTCGGTATGTTCAAGGAGTCCATTGAATATCTGGATAAACTTATCGTCCTTCAGCCAAAGAATATGGATTTCAGGCTTCGTAAAATAGACAGCCTGATCAATTCAGGTCAACTTAACGAAGCCCTCGATACATATAATGACACAATAGAGATAGATCCTTATGATCCAGAACTTTACTGGAAAAAAGCTGATTTTTTAAGGGATCATGAAAATCTTGATGGTGCTATTTTAGCCTGTGGTGAAGCAGTGAAACTTAATCCTGAAAATCCAACATACAGAATGAGCAGAGCAGAGCTTTTGACAGAAGTTGAGAAATTTGAATCAGCACTGAAGGATTACGATTTTCTGGTTGAACACAACCCTTTCAGCCCTGAGATACTTTATGATAGGGTAAAGGTACTCGAAAGACTTGGTTTGGTTGAAAGATCGCTGAACGATATCAGGAGGATACTGGATCTGAGACCCCACGATCTTCGCTGGCTCCAGATAGCTGCAGAATTCATGGAGGCATCCGGTTACTATGAGGATGCACTTACTATATACAATAGATTGATTGAGCTTAATCCGGAAAGAGCTGAATACTATTTTTTAAGAGGCAATCTGCTTGAAAAATTGCAAAAACTTGAGGATTCAAAAAAGGACCTTGAAAAAGCATACAAACTGGACCCGAGCAATCCACTTTTCCGAAATAACGAATAATAGAATTTACCGAATAGATATTTATAAAACGATTTAATCACGATTGGCAGATCCGGGGATTAAAAATACCGTTTATTGCACAGCATGAGGTGCTTGATTGAAGAGAAGTTCAAGAGAT
>DAQB01000122.1:2961-8365 GCA_002502705.1 Thermoplasmatales archaeon UBA582
TTCAAATCCCAGTGCTCCCATTCTAATCATTATTTTTTTCGTTATTAATTTTCCAAATTTCTGCAAACAATCATAATCCAACCGTGATGCATCTTACTTTATCCTGCGATTTCTATTATCATTGCAAAAAATTAGAATTTTAAGCCTAATGTAGCCACGTTTCAGATGTAAAGTTATAAATTATGTGTATAGATTAAAAAATGGTAATGAATAAAGATAATAAATTAAGGATTTGAGCCACTGCCCTTCTTCAGTTTCCTGAATATGCCAGTTCCAGTATATGCCATTGTCGCAAGCACCCCAACTATTGCTCCTACAACAACGNNCATATATTGAGGTCGAAGGAGTTGCCTTGAACACTGCACTTACAGTTGCGTTTGTGTTGTTAAGGTATGCAGTGCTGCTTGACAGTGAAACAGTATAGCCGGAAAGGCCCGATACCTTGACAGAATAGTTTCCTGAAACAAGTATGAACTGTATTGACACGTTTGTCGTTGTATGGGTTTCACCATTCACGCTTGCGCTCCACGAGGTACCGGCTGGCAGACCAGTTTCAGTCACAGTTAGCACATATGAATTCTTGCTAAAGGTTACCGAAATGACCGGTCCAGATCCATTCACTTTCAGGGTCCCGGAAGATATGGTAGAATGGAACCCAGCTACACTTCCAATACTATAATTATAGGTGCCATTTGCCAGTTCAACCGCCATGGAAGAATCAACGGAATTTACCACAATGCTTCCGATAGTTACGGACCATGCGGTACCAGCGGTGAGTCCAGTTTCGGTGAACGTAACATTATATTTTACAGGCGAGAATGTTACCATAATGACCATGCTTGTCCCATCAAGGTTAACGCTTCCAGTTTTCACAGATGCTGAATATCCAGGAACTGCTGCAACTGAATATGTCACCTTTATGTGCTGAGCGGCGGCTGGACTGAAAACTATTGTCTGGGTTGTTGACTTAAGCGACGAAGCGTCGAGAATTACAGACCAGGCTGTACCTAAAGGAAGACCGCTTTCAACGTATGTTATCGTATATGCGGACCACTTTGAAGTTAGCGGAAGGAAATCCATATTTGAACTATTGACAGCATAAGGGGTAGAACCAATTCCATCAGCCCCAGTGCCATTATAGCTGGACCAGTAATTTCCACCAACCGGGAGGCTCAAATTCCATGACAGACTCGAAGCATCTTTGATATATGCACTCACAGATGTTCCGTTAAGGAAATTATTGTGGTAGAATTCAATGTGGTATGATTTATATATGTATATCATGTATGTGCTCGCATTTGAAAAAGTGTTGTCAAAAACTGCTCCGATTGAATCATAGAATGAATTGAATGAATAATTCGAGTCAATTATGCTGTTTCCATAGTAAGTGAACTGCGAATTATCTTCTGAATAAATACCATATGAATCGTTTGTTCCGACATTATCGAATACGGTTATGTTGCCCGAATCACAGACATCGTAGCCATAGGTTGAATTAGAGACATAATTACTGTAAACAGATCCCTGCGAAATAGCGCAAGTACGGATTCCAACGCATGATTTAGAGGTTGCGTTGCCCAGGACTGTATTATTACTTATCACAGCGTTAGTTGCATCGTCAACTTTAATTCCGTTTGATGAAGTACTGGACTTGATAAAACCAGAAACAAAATTCCCTGAGACTGTTAGAGACGAAACATAATCGGTGCAAATAGCTGTACCGGTCGTGTTGTAGATCCTATTTCCATCGATTTTAAGATTCTGTATATCATATTCAACGCATATCGGATCATTAGAGTTTGATATGTAATTATCACTGACAGAAAAATTTGCGCCTATATCGGTAAAGACTTTTAATCCATTAGATGTCATATTTCTCACGACATTGTCTGAGACGTTTACATTATTAGCAGAATATGAATCAATATAGACCCCCTTTTCGCTAAATGATAATGAATTGTGGACAACAGATACGATATTTGAATATTCAATGTAAACGGCATATGAGGTGTTTCTGATTTGGTCGTTATTAACGTTTAGCACATCCGAGTATTCAAAATAGATGCCATAAGCTAGTGATGAATTTGTTATGATATTGCCATTGACCGTAGAATTAAACATATAGCAGCCCTCTATCCCAGCGCTGCTTATATTATTGAATTCATTAAAAGATATAGACGCTCCGTATAAGTCCTCAACACGAATCCCCGTGCTCGAGTTTACAACCGTATTATGACTGATTACGTATTCTTTTCCGGTCCCTGTATATTCATAAAGGGCATAGTGCGAAAAATTATAGAATTTGTTGTTAGTAATGCTAACGCTGTTAGAATTATTATTGAAGATACATACCCCAGAATACCCGCCACTCTTTAAACCTACAAAAGTGTTTTTAGTTATCAAAACATTGTCGTTAGTATAGCCAAGGATCTCAATTCCATAATACGATACTATGGAATCATTAGTAAAAACGAGTTCTGAAGTATATGAACGGGTATCAAAACCATAATATGTGTCAAAACTTGAAGAATTTACAACAATTTCAGGGGTATCATAAGCATAAATTCCATAATCATTTAGAGTATAAAACTTGTCCATAACGAAGGATACATAATTCGATTCACTTACATATGAACTAAAGCAAAACGAGGATAGATTGCTTGTCTTTACCAAAACATAGGACGAACCTGAAACATATAGCGCAGTACTAGAATTCAAGACAGCTGCGTCTTCTATTGTAACAGAGGATGCGTTTAGTACTTCTATTCCTGTTTTTCCTAGTCCATTAACAGTAAATCCATTACCAGATAAGATTGATCCGTTTCTTAAATCAATTAAGGTCCCATTCAGATTGTTGTTCAGTGTGTATAGATTGCCATTCTTTACTATTTCGGTGCTGCTACTTACAGAACCGTTGGCAAAAATTGTCACATTCCCTTGGAATGCGCCGCCTGAATTTACCTCAGGCGTCTGATATTTCTGCACGGTAATGATACCACTGCCACTATAAGCGAATGTTACAGCAATCGATGAAATGACCATCACTGACGCTATTACTATTATAAAAATTTTTTTATCCATGTTGAATAGAGAATATTATCTTTCTTATTAATGTTTTTAATAAATAGTGCGTATTTATTTCCTATAATTCTGATTAAATCACGTAAATTACGTGGTAATAGATATCTTGGCAAAACAATTGTAAAACTTGTCATATGCAAATACTTGTTAATTTTCAATTGCCGAAACCGTTGGTTAATATAATAAAAAATTCACTTTATCGAATATCTCGCGCATCTATACATAACGAATTAAGTAATTGCGCATAGTTTCTTTAGAACATTATTTGTTCTGCTGTACTGGTCAAACTGCTCTTTAACAGCCATTATGAGTGCCCTTTGACCTTATGACTTTCCACACTCTCTCTATGGTGTTAAGCTCAGGTGAATATGGCGGAAGGAATTCCAGTATTATGTGGGGATTAGCGTCAAGGAATTCTTTCAATAGATTGGCGTGATGATACTTTGCGTTGTCCAGGATCATGTGTACCTCACCGGATACCGGAGATATGCTCATCAAGAACTCACGGAATGTTATGGCATTATACTTTTCCGTGATTTCTGTCCCCAGGATCCCACTGGACGGATCAACTGCACCGAACACGCTTATTCCTTTTCTCGTGGGTTCCTGAAGCACCATTGGATCATGATCCTCTAAATGTACCAACATCCTGTACCTTGTCCCATGCTGATAGAAATGGCACTCATCTAGGTACATGATCCTGGATCCAGAAGATATCAGATCAAGGAGTTTTTTTAAAATTGTCTTTCAGATCCTGATCGCCTCTGGCAATCATGGGCCTGGGTCTTCTCAGCCCGAATCCCAGGATATGAAAGATGTTCTGGCACTGCCTCACCCCCATATCAATGCCGTGATGATCAAAGAGATGCTGCCTCAGGAGGATCCCATCCCACATGTTCTGTTTGTACCCGAGATCATGAGGGTTTTGCCGGAGATCATGATCTATCTTTTCCAAGATTTCATCTGATATTCTCGATGGTCTGCCTGTCCTTGGTTTGTCCAGCAGAGAGATGAGCCCCCGATTGTTGAACTGCTTCACCCAGTATTCCACCGTCCTGGGTGAATGACCCAGGACCCTGGAGACGTCATAGCAGCTCATTCCCCTTGCAACCATCAGAACACCATGCAGACGGTGATCATATCTTGATTCGGGAGACCTTGATATCTCATTCTGCAGAGCAATTACCATGTCTTCTACATCGTCAACAGAGAGCCTTCTCATTGAATGAGAAGGACAATTGTCTATATGAATATACGCAAAAACTTATTGCGTTATGTATAGAATCCCAGTTTTCAGGTGGGTTTTCAAATACGTTGAAAGATCCTGAACACTTGAATCTTTTCTAAGATTTGAGTAGCAGATTGGGCATGCCGTTAAAATCTTCCTTGCTCCAGTGTTTTTAAGCTGCTGGAACCTTTCTTCTGAAATTTCATCCGATAGGTCACTAAAAAGCAATTCGTCTGGTCCGCCGCAGCACATTAATTTTTTCCCGGATCTGTCTGGGAGAACAACATCTGTAATCTTACTTGCGTATTTTAGAGGCCCGTTATATGATCCTTCTCTCAGGGTAAAATGGCAGGGTTCATGCAGTGTAGTCGTTTCTTGATCCTTATCAAAAATTAAGGCATCAAGAAAATCTGTGTAAAAGTGCACATCAAAATCAAATTCGGTTACATACTTTGGGTACTGTACTTTCAGCAGGTCATAAGTGTGCGGATCTACCGTTATGATCCTCCTCACACCTTTTTCGTGAAACATTTCAGTCACTCTCTCAGCATAATTCCTGAATTCTGAAATATAACCAAGATCAAATATGAAAGTTCCAGGATAAGGTTCTTCCTCTCCGAGATAATTCATTTCAATCTTGGCCGCACTGAGCAATGTATATATGCCCCGAAGGAAACTATTCATTTCGCGTTGTAAAACATTATCTTTCATCAAACCAGTCAACCGTGAAAGACCTGGATGAGAGGATACAAGCCTTGCCATTGTATCAGTGGCCTTTTGGTTCATCATTCTTTCTATGCTCGAAAGTTTTTTGCTATAAGGCATCAGCTGCNNATGAGTACATATTTCCCGTATAGAACAGGGTATCAGAAGAGGAATTGAATTCAAGCCCGCCTGACCATTTAGAGCATTCTTTTCTGAGACCGAGCGGATTCATGGTTTTCATTGTGACTGAAACAATCATATCGGCTATTGCCTTCCTCTCGTTTAATTCCAGTGTGCTTGAGTCGGCTACAATCGACTTTCCCAGATGGCTTACTTTACCGGCATTGACTCCGGCAGGGCAGACCTGCAGGCACGCAAAACAGTCAAGGC
>DAQB01000123.1 GCA_002502705.1 Thermoplasmatales archaeon UBA582
TGTCCCCAACTGAATGGGCAAGCAATCCCTGACCTATGACAAGACCGCCACCAAATACAGAGAACAGGCTTCCAATTGTTGTTATAACACTGATCTTCTTTACCCTTTCACTGGTATCAGGCCAGTTATTGCCAATTAAGGCTGTTGTTCCCGGGGAAAACGCCCCTCTGATGGCTCCAGGACCTCCTCCAATTCCGCCAATAACTGTAAGTTCTATAAACAGTGGCTGGGTTGTGAGAAACAGGGTAAGCATGGAAAAAATCGGGAACAGTTCGGAAATAAGCAAAGAATATCTGTATCCAAATCGGTCCCCGATGATCCCCATCATGATCGTTTGAAACACTGTAAAGAGAATCAGAAAGAATGCAAAAAACCCAATGGTTACTATGTTATAACCTAGAACAAAAAGGTAAAGCGGATAGGATATTGCAGAGAAACTCAGCGCAATGCTTCTTGATGCCCTTGAAACCACAAGAAACTTGAATGTGAGATCGGTCTTCTCAGGCATATTCCCGTATGCAAAACCGATTAAAAGAGTTATAGAAATCTCGAATTTCACAGATAAGGAAATTAAATTCTATCCTGTGAATCAATTCCCGCAGATAAATGGTTAAATTTTTATTGCTTCTTACTCTATGGCGTTTGATGGGGCTGTGGGGTAGCTTGGTATCCTACGGGCTTTGGGAGCCTGAGACTCCGGTCCAAATCCGGGCAGCCCCATTTCATAATTGGGGATATAGATAAGACTTCAAAGCGTGCCGTTTTTGTGGATAAGAAGAAAAAACGTGCTGTTTTTAATTTCCAATTTAAGAATTTTAATTGTCTCAATTCAAGTATTTTTTAAAAAGGATTTGGGTCATCGGACTTTCATGCGGGTAAGAACTTTCAGGTAATATTGTTCTCTATGCAACTTGCGCTTTCATGAATGGATTGTCTGTATGAATGAATCGCCACTTGATTAAAAATGCCCGAGGAATCAATAGGTTTGCTAAAAATCATGACAGTTTTCCATAGACCAACCCACACAAAAGTATGAAGAACCAAATATATTTCCTCAGTCTTATTATAACTCTTTAGTTTCCCAATGGCTCTTTTAAATTTTCAAGCTCCTTATGTATTAAGGGCTTATTTATTGGATATATTTTAAGCTTTAACAGGTTTGTCTTTATCCCACACGGTAGAGAAAACTTGTGGGGTATAAATAGTCGAATTTCCATTTAGTTGATGAATCTTTTTTATATAACATCCATATACTGCTAAATGCAATTTTTTAGTAATAACAAAAAGTTATTCCTCGCCATATTTGTTGTGCTTATAATGGTTTTTTCCTCAGCATTTGCTGTGTCGAATTTATTTGTTGGGAACCAGAATATCAACCATCCTATATCAAACATGGCAAAGGAACCGGTTGGAAACAACATTCTTTTAAATTTCAACAAAGAAATTTTTTCACCGGTTCCCGCGGCTCCTTTCAGTACGGGAAAGGATTTTTCATATAGCTATAATAAAACAGTGTCTGCAATGGTCACCTTTTCCTTTAACAACCAGAGCAGACTCAACCTTTTGCTCTCTAACCTTTCAAATCCTAATAATTCAGGCTATCATAAATATTTGACAAGATCAGAATTTGCTTCCAATTTCTCTGTTTCTCAAGAGCTTTATTCCCAAGTGGTAAGCTATTTTGAACAACAGGGAAATCTTAAAGTGAAAACTTATTCAGATAGGATATCAATTGAAGTAACCGGTCCAGCCAGTATTGTAGGTTCATTATTTAACACAAGCATTGTTGTCAGTAGTACAAATTCCTCAAGGTATTTCGCAAAATCGACACCGGAATTGCCATCATCGATTGCACCATATATTTCAGAAGTGACAGGTTTATCCAATGTTCCAATAAATATTCAAAATAATATGATTAAAGAGGCTAAATTTTCAAGCAGCATAAATACGCCAAAAACTTCAGGCTATCCAACTCCTATAGATTATAATAATGCCCAATTAATATATGGTTCTGATCTTCAGGTAGCCTATGATGAGCAATCTCTTTTGAATATCACTTATCCCACGAATGAAGTTATTGCAACCATACTGTGGGCGGGTACAAACAGTTCCGGAAATCCTGTGGGCCCATTTGTTCCTTCTGATATTTGCGACTATTATAATACAACGCTGCCTTCTTATGAACCTCACCCGACAGTACATGGTGTTCCATTGAACGGTGCAGTTGCTCCAGGTCCCTCTGCAAGTTATGATACTACAGGAGCTAATGTTGAAAACACCCTGGATCTGGAAATGGTTGGAAGCACCGCACCAGGAGCCAGCATATATAACGTATATGGGCCAAACGCCACATTTGAAAGCCTGAACTCTGCTCTTGCCTTCATATTGAATCCAAACACCACTTATTCGGCTCTCAACAATGTATCTGTTATCTCAAATTCATGGGGTGGTCCGGAATTCAACAATACGGTATGGTGCCAATATCTTCAGGAAGCCCAGGCACGTGGAATTAGTGTTTTAGCAAGTTCAGGAGATTCAGGAGATAATCAAAACAGTTCAAAATATTCACCAAATCAATACTATCCGGGAGATTATGTTCAGTTTCCAGCCGCAATGGCATACAATGATTTTGGAGTCACTTCAGTAGGCGGAACAACATTGACCTTAAGAAGCAATCTTCACATTCTTAACCAGACAGCATGGTATGAAAGTGAATTATACACAGGAGACAAACCGGCCGGCAGCGCTGGCGGGATAAGTCAGGTGTTTAAGGAAACTTCATGGCAATTGAGCACAGAGGCAAACAATGTGCTAAATGGGGCTGGACTTGGGGTCCCTGATATATCCGCCATAGGAAACAACACAGTTATTTTCCTTAGTTCGCAGGGCCTGTTAAATGAAGGCTGTGTACTTGGAGGTACCAGTGTTGCATCTCCCGTTGAGGCTGGCTTAGTTGCAGAGATGAATGCAATTCTCAATCATTATAACGAATCCAATCTTGGCTATTTGAACCCAACAATCTATTCACTGGCCAACAGGCAAGATAAATCTTATGAAGATTTTCATAACACAGTATATGCGAAAGGTTATGAACAAACAGGAACCTATAACTCAACCCTTCCAACCCTTCCATTTTACAGCGTCATGTATGGAAGAAATCATGTTTACAAGGCAAGCTTTGGATACAACCTTGTCACTGGATGGGG
>DAQB01000049.1 GCA_002502705.1 Thermoplasmatales archaeon UBA582
TGAAATCCTGGAACTGTATCTCAGGTATCGGTCTCAGACCCTGTATGGCCATACCGATTCCCATTCCAATAATCCCCAGCTCAACAAGTGGTGTGTCAAGGACTCTTTCAGGACCATATTTGGCAAGCAATCCATCAGTAACCCTGAAAACACCACCATCAACACCTATA
Organism: Thermoplasmatales archaeon UBA582; assembly: GCA_002502705.1. Taxonomy (GTDB): domain Archaea; phylum Thermoplasmatota; class Thermoplasmata; order Thermoplasmatales; family Thermoplasmataceae; genus UBA582. The sequence continues at coordinate 171 of DAQB01000049.1, forward strand.
TCCTCTCCAAGCAGGATAACTCGATCGTCCTTTTTCATGAGGTTATCAAGTGCGGAATTCAGAGCCTGTACCATGTTCATTGCCTNNCCCTCCTCCTCGACCATCCATGATGTTTTCTTGTATACTTCGGTGAAAGCTGTCATTGGATCTGGTGGCGGTATCTTTTCACACGCATCGAATTTCTCATCCACAGTCTTTACAGCCTCAGACTTTATTTTTTCCAGGAGCTTGTCATCAGCGTAGTCCATCTTTATGAGTATTTTCTCAGCAACAACAATCGGATCTTTCTCGCTTCCCTCTGTAACATCATCCTTTCTGTATTTGGATGGATCATCAGATGTTGAATGTGGTCCCATTCTGTAGCTGAGTGCATCTATCAATGTGGGACCCTTGCCTGCTCTTGCATTACGCATTGCTTCCTTGCATGTTTTGTACACCTCGACAAAATTCATTCCGTCCACCTTGACTCCGGGCATTCCGTAAGCAGCTGCCTTCTCGGATATCTCAACCAGTGTCTGCCGCTCTACGGGAAGTGAAATGGCCCATCCATTGTTTTCACATAGGAAAATAACCGGCAGTTTGAATACTGCAGCCATGTTCATAGCTGCATGGAAATCAGGTGTCGAAGATGCGCCGTCTCCGAATGTCGTGAGAATCAGATTCTTCATCTTTCTATATTTAAGGGCATACGCGGCTCCGGTCGCAGGTGGAAGATTTGAGGCCACCGGACTCTGAACGGACATGAAATTGAACTGCTTGTTTGAATAGTGACTTGGCATCTGCCTTCCCTTGGCAGTATCAGCACTATTTCCCATAATCTGGTTTATTATTGCCTCCATTGGAACGCCTCTGTGAAGCATGAGCGGAACGTCCCTGTAATATCCATAGACTAGATCATCCTTCTCCAGTGCCATTGAAGCTCCAATCTGGAGGGCCTCCTGTCCCATAGTTGGTGTATAAAAGCCAACTCTTCCCTGCCTCTGAGCACTCACGATCTTCTTGTCAAGCGTCCTGGATATAACCATGGCCGCGAACGCCCTGATATATAATGGTTTATCCGACGATTTCTTTTCCTTTTTTTCCTGCTCCATTTTCAATCCTCCTCCTAACCCAAGCCTCTGCTGCCCTGTATGATGATCTTACCAGCGGTCCAGATGCAACGTACTGGAAACCAATCTCATACCCAATCTCTTCAAACATCTTAAATCTCGATGCTGGACAGTATTCAACAACCTCAATCTGTTTTTTTGAAGGTCTGAGATACTGTCCTATAGTGACTATATCAACTCCGGAATCCCTCAGATCATGAAGGGTTTCTGTCACTTCATGATCAGACTCCCCTAATCCCAGCATGATTGATGATTTTGTGATCTGATCGGGGTTGGAATCTTTTACATATCTAAGAACGGAAAGAGACTGATCGTATCCCGCCCTTGGATCCCGTACGGATCCAGTCAGCCTCCTTACAGTTTCAATGTTATGTGAAATAACCTCGGGTCTCGTTTCTGCGATCAAATCAATCAGTTCTATCCTGCCCTGGAAATCCGGGATAAGCGATTCAACCTTGACGCCTATCGCTTTAACCTCCTTAATTACTCTGGCAAAATGAGAAGCCCCCTGATCAGGAAGATCATCCCTGTCCACAGATGTAATTACAGCGAATTTGAGACCCATTTCCTTTACGGATTCAGCGACCTTTAAGGGTTCATCTGGATCAAGTGGCATCATGTTTCCATGCGTTACAGAACAGAATCTGCATCCCCTAGAGCAATTACCCCCCATTACCATGAATGTTGCTGTTCCAGAGTCCCAGCATTCAGCGATGTTAGGGCATCTCGCTTCTTCGCATACAGTGAAAAGAGATCTTTCTCTCAGCGAGCCTCTGATTTTGTTGTAATTCGGACCTGAAGGTATGCTGACCTTTACATAGTCTGGTCTCACGTAACTGTATATTCACATGGTTCATAAATATCATTTCTTTGAAATTTGGAAATTACAGTCTTAATTTAGCCATTATTCAAGCCAGTCCCATCATTTCAGGAACCGGACTAAATTCTTAAACGCAGTCGATCATTAAATATATGAGATTTTTTCCTTTGTTTTTCATAATTGTCTTGATTGTGGAAATGTGTTCAAATCGCTGCTGTCATTTTTATAACCAGACTCATTGAACATGCTTTCTCCCACTTTCTCGGTACTTACGAATCAATTAAGCCTATGACAGTATCATGCAAACCTGTAAGCTATTCCGTATTGTCTGCATTTTTTAGAAACGAGTCAATGACATCTCTCTTTGTGTTTCGAATACCTTTGAGGATAAGAATCCCGATCAGAATTTCCAAAGTGTTCTATGGAGGTTTTTAGGCACCTGAAACCCATATCATCGGTGAACCAGATTATCTGCACAATTTCTTCATCTGAAGTATCCTAATGATCAGAACGGAATCATAATGCATTTTTGCCATCCATACTATCAGCAAGGTTGTCATTGAGATCTTGCAGGGCAGATCTGATCCTGTTGGATATGGCTCAGAGGATCACCGGTCTTCCCGATCTCCCTGTAAAATTCATGGAAACTGGGTTGCAACAGATTCATGTGCAATACTTATGATTTCATGTAAAATGGTTACGTTTAATGTTTTTGAGGATGCTTATGTATTATATACCTCCATGCAGTTTCATTTCTTAGATGATCCGCCGAAGCAATAAGTTGATCATATTCGCCGTCATCGCTGTGATCATAGTTGCTGTTCCTATCACTTTCGTTGAACTTAACACTTCCAGGCTCCCTCCAATTACTGTCAACTCTGAAATGGCAAATGCAACCTACACGTACAGGACGAACTTCTCAAATCAATTTGGCAGCTGGGATCAGCAGTGCATGAAGGCATTTGCCACAATCTCCGAGAAGGGTTATCCGAATTCAACATTTTCTTTCGTCCTGCTGACTGCTTCCCAGTGGATTGTTACTGGTAGGAATACTCAAATAAACAATGTCTTGTACATCCAAGGTTCACTGGCACCCAACCTGGATCCGTCATCAGTCCAGGTCGTAGGAAATTATAGCATATTGCAGAATCTGCGAAATCTTTCTTTGCTCGTTGGCGGTCCTTGCCCTAAATTTAGAGCCTTATATGGTCCTGTTTTCCTGTCCAAATGGAAAAATTGCATTCCATTTGCCTACCAATACATTAAAAATGACACGNNGTACGTAAGCCAGAATGTGAAGTGCCAGTTGCAATGGGTGAATCCACTCCAGGTGAACCACACATGCACTTATACACTAACTAACCAGACCGGCAACAAGGCAAATGCAAGCTACCGCTTTTCATTTGTAGCTTTTGATCTTTATTTTATTCAACCGGAAGTAATGCCAAACACATACTTATCAAGTGGTGAACCGGTCACCATTCACCTCCGTGTATCTCTCATGGGCTTGTCGAAACCCGTAACATTGGAGATTTCAGTAAACCTGGAGGATGTATCGTCATGAGTCTTGGCTCTTATACTTTCGAAGTAGGAAGTAATCATGATTTTACAAGATATGAATATTATCATATTCCACCTCTTTAACGTCAAATTAATATATTATCTATTAAATTCTTATCACATCTATTGCTTTAGCCATATTGCGAACCGTTGCAAAACGTATACGATCATTATCATCTCCCAGGTCAATCTGTACGTTCTAGATATCTGCGAGTAAAGATGCAAGAACCAGAAGAATGTGCATTCCGCCATGATGCATTCGTGGATATATGATTCTTCAGGGATCAGCTTGAAATGCCCTGAAGTAGATACGAATATGCAACGTAGTTATAGTTTCCCGGGAGGATGAAATCGTACATCCTATATGTACCATGCGACTGATGAATAGATGTTATCGCAAGATATGTTCCGTTAAGCGGATCGAATATCATCTCCCCGTAATGGAGATGCATTGCCTCCATCCAGCCATGATTTGTGAGTATTTGCTGATCACCTGATACCTGCAGGTTGCCGTTGATCGTATACATTCCAGATTGATTGACTGAAATTACCGTCTGGACGGCTTCAGACTGCAGTGATCCCGTTGTTGCAATGAGATGACTAGTATATTGAAGATACCTGAGTGACTTTTGGAAGATAGTATGTGTTGCCGTTTCCCAGATCGTATGACATATAGAAAGAGTCGTTCCCTTTGTAACCAGAAAGAATATAGGGCTTCCAATTTCCATCTAAATTCTTGGCATAAGATTCTCCAGAAATACCGGTAAAAACTAATAATGTTCCAAAGACCAATGCAAAAACAACAAGATACGATTTGAGTTTTTTCAATCTTTCACATCCGTCCAGTTAAAATCCATTGTTAGCACAATTGGTTTCTCAAGCCCAAGAAAGACAAAAGTATTGTCAAACCTATATTGCTGATCAAGAATAATAGGATAGTCTAAACCCACAGTATTCACTCCGTCGAAGAATGAAAAATTATAGAGATTAATAGAATGCGAATTCGTGCTGAATGATGGTCTGTCAAAAACAAGGCAATTCTCATAATACCAGATAGTGGAATGATCTAGTGCTGAAACCTTGTGCGCACCGTGATAAGTGAGGTTATTAGTTCCATTGGATTTGCAATTGCAAGTGAAAGCATCGCCTGCAATTGCTCGAATAAATGTACCGTTTGGCGACGTAAAGTTCTGGTAAAGTATCATTTTTGTTGGTATTACGTTCGAAGGGAAACTGCCGTTTAATGTAAACCGAAAAAAGAACGCAACGCAGGATTCATCAGGGATAGGCCAGGTTCCAATTTTATATGCAGTGAGATCTATCGAGGTTTTATTGTATCCACTCTCCTGTACATATGCTGATAAACTAACATTTTTTTCGGGGTGAAAACTACAATCGCAGGAGTTCATGAAATTGCCTGAGAAAAGGTAGCTACATGTGATTTTACCATCAGTTACATTGATGGGAACATGATTCCCACCTCGGGGTAATTCGTAAAAAGAAATTGGAACCGCAACAATGATCACCGCAATGACAGCGAATATGATCACCTTATTGCTCTTCTGGATCATATATGAGTTGTTACTTCGGAGATGTATATAACACTAGCGATATTAGTTATATAATTATAATAATTATTCGATTTAAAGCGGAAACCCCTTATGGTTATCCGTTTTCTGCTCATCTTCCTATCTTATAATTTAATCATCTAAGCATTCTTCAATATTTTCAAAACTGGTGTTATAGAGCATTCCATCAGTCTGGATATAGCCCTGGCACTCATACCCTTTGATTTTAGTTCCAGCATTCTCTTTGGATCGATATACTTTCCGCCTTTTCATTTGACCTCTTACCGAGCTTAACACCATCTTTTTGCTCTTGTCAATCCATCCTTAACTTTTTCTGCTATCAGTTTAGTGATTTCACTTCTTTCTTTGCTCTCTGATTCAGGTAATTCTGCACCCAGATCCTCTGGTATCACTTTGCTTCGAGACCTTCAGTGGATCTGCTGACACAATTTTCACTGAACTTTTTCTCCACTGCGGAGAATATTCCTTTCTGACATTTTTAATGATAGAGTGGATTAACCAGTGGAGAGATTAATTATTTGCAGTTAAAACCAGAATGTTGGTTATGTGAATAGGAATTTATAGATAATAACTATTCGCAATTAGTAATAATTAAATATTTAGAAGAAATACTATCTTATGACACAAGGTTCGCTTATGCATGAGTTGTCGATTTGTCTAAGAGCGATTAAATGCAGAAATAATATAGAAATAGAGGAGCTGAATTAAAATGTCAGAAGAAAAATGCCCCGTAGATTATTCAATGAAGAAACAGAAAACGATAGAGGACTGGTGGCCGGAGAGACTTGATTTAAGGATTCTTAGACAAAATTCGGTGGAGTCGAACCCTTTCGGAAAGGACTTTGATTATGCCAAAGAATTCGAAACCCTGGATCTGGCATCAGTTAAAAAGGATTTAGCAGAAATGATGACTAAGTCGCAGGACTGGTGGCCTGCAGACTTTGGCAATTACGGTCCTTTACTGATCAGAATGGCATGGCACGCTGCCGGTACATATCGAGTTGGAGATGGTAGAGGAGGAGCCGGTTCAGCCCAGCAGCGTTTTCCTCCGATAAACAGCTGGCCGGATAATGTTAATTTAGACAAGGCAAGAAGGTTGCTGTGGCCAATTAAACAGAAGTATGGAAGGAAGATTTCATGGGGTGATCTCATGATCCTTTCCGGTAACGTTGCCCTTGAAATAATGGGATTCAGGACGTTTGGTTTTGGCGGAGGAAGGATCGATGTGTATGAACCGGATCAATCAGTTTACTGGGGTCCGGAAGGGGAGTGGCTGGATGATAGAAGGTATACTGGCGACCGTGATCTGGAAAACCCGCTTGCAGCTGTACAGATGGGACTGATTTATGTGAATCCAGAGGGACCGAATGGAAATCCGGATCCTGTGGCTGCGGCTAAGGACATTCGGGAAACATTTGCAAGAATGGCCATGAATAATGAGGAAACCGTTGCTCTTATTGCTGGCGGTCACTCGTTTGGAAAGACGCATGGTGCAGCTTCACCAACGTTTGTTGGTCCTGCACCAGAAGCAGCACCAATAGAAGCCCAGGGCCTTGGATGGATAAGCAGCTATAAGTCCGGCAAGGGTGAAGATACAATTGGTGCAGGGCCCGAAGTAACATGGACGTCAACGCCGACGAAATGGGGCCTTGGATTTCTAAAAAATCTCTTCAAATATGAATGGGAATTGACCAAGAGCCCTGCTGGAGCTTATCAGTGGGTTGCTAAAGGCGGTGTTGATTCAGGTCTTATACCAGATGCCCATAACCCTTCGAAATCGCATCCACCTACAATGCTTACAACGGATCTATCATTAAGGTTTGATCCCGTTTATGAGAAAATATCAAAGAGACTCCTGGAAAACCCCGATGAATTTGCTGAGGCATTTGCGAAGGCATGGTTTAAGCTTACACACAGAGATATGGGACCGAAGGCGAGGTATCTTGGACCTGATGTACCCAGACAGGACCTGATCTGGCAGGATCCTATTCCTTCACTGGATCATGAAGTAATCGATGAGACAGATATAACAGAACTGAAGAGAAAGATACTGAGTTCCGGTCTCTCTATTCAGGAATTGGTTTACACAGCCTGGTCATCGGCTTCGACCTTCAGGGGCAGCGATAA
>DAQB01000047.1:0-9851 GCA_002502705.1 Thermoplasmatales archaeon UBA582
GTTCCAGATGAGGGATTGATCGAATAACCTGTTAATGGTTCAACCGTATACGAATAAGTTCCATCGGAGAGATCAAACACCATGGAATCTGAACTGGAATATTGCACTCCCCCTGAAAGATTAACGGACCATTCTGTAANNTGCCTGAGGGGAGACCGGATTCTGTGAACTGTGCCCTATAAGGTGGAGTGATGAAATTGACGCTTGTGTTGCCTCCTTCATTGTTAGTGCTGGACGCACTCAGGCAATGGCTATATGATGGATCAGAGCAGAGTGATACAAGGTAATTGCAGTCAGGTTTCGCGAAGAAACGATATTCTCCAGTCTCATTTGTGTTCACAACGTAGGCAGTACCATTGCTCTTATCACTAATTTCTACCTTTTGCCCGCAAAGATTAGACCCAGTGGTTGATTTCACTGTGCCAGAAATCATATAAGCCGGTACCATTGGCAACGAGATCGTCGCCTTTGAACCGTTGATGGGAGAGGTTGGTGAAGTAACACCTTGTTGCCCGGTTACCCACATTTGGTTAACTCCCGTAATATTTAGGTCTCCAGAGCTTTTGAAATTATTACATCTGACCTTTATACATGCGAAAGTGCTCACAGAGTAAGTGTTATTTAATTTACCGCAACTCCCACACGGGGAAATCCAGCAATGGCCAGAGTTCTCTGCAACGGGAATGTACTGGTATGCAGGAGTTTGACTGGTTGTTTTAGCACCACTATCCATGTAACCGTATTCTGACGGTCCAGTTGCACATGCATTAGGATTGATCGGTTCCAGAGAATACAAAGTACATATCCCTCCTATTACAATAGCAGGGATAGCAAGGCAGGGAAACCCGGCTAGGGCGGCAATGCTCAAGACGTAAGCACCATCCTTAACGTATTTTAGGTAGTTTGAATAAGTATTACTAACTGTACTATTTGACTTAACTATTTTCTGAGAACTGTTCAAGCAAGATATGTTGTAACCCGCATTGTATTGGGCACAAGGCTTTAATACGAAACCATCCCCGTTTGGGCAATTTTGAATGTTGCTTGAAACATTGTAAATGATCCCTACTCTCCACACCGATGCTTTTCCCATATACACGCCACTTGTTCCTAGTTCGTTGGTTGTAAACGTAGTTCCTACGATGCTTACAGGAACACGAACGAATAAAGAGGAAGATGAAGGGGAATAGTATTCTTTTAAGGAAAGCGTGCAATTCTTATCGATCGATACGTTTGAACCTGTCGCCAATGAAATACCATCCCTCGTCAGATACCTATTACACGGAGCCCCTGTGCCAGGTTGCTGATCATAATAACAAGTTCCTGAAGTTTTTTGAGCACTCGTATTGGCGAGAAAATTATCACAATACACTTCATCTTTTATTGCGGTTGTCATGTAAATGGCATCGTTTCCTTTGTATCCATTCAACCCCGATACTGGAGGAGACGGATTTGTAGTTGCGGCCTGTGAAACCTGAGGGATTTGAAAGACTATTATAATAAGTGCAAAAGTCAGTATTATGGGCACAACCTTATGTCTAAATCCAGCCTTATTCAACATATTGCAACCTCAATAGGAATGAAACCGTGACCGGATTGGACATACCAAGAAGATAGTACTCGAAACCAATGTAGATATTGTCTCCAGGATTGAGCCTGATTATGCCCTGACAGGTATTTTGTACCCATACAAATGAATAATAACCATTGACCGCAAGACTCTCATTGACCAGATCCGCAGTGATATTATGAGGATTTGGCTTGCATAGTGAAGTATTGAAGGATCTCTCGGAATATAAAGGTCCAGGTTTAGTTGTATTATGGTAGTCACGCCAACCAAAGCAGCTGTAGAATTTCATATCAGGCGGGACAGAAAAGTTTTCAACCAACTCTATTCTATCAGGTTTGAGCTTCGGTGCAATCAAACCGCTTACATTGACAATAATAGCAAAATTAGCTCCGGTGTTTCCGGAAAAAGCCGGCAGGTAAAAGGACTTTCCAGAAATAGTCATGTTCAGGTATGATATTGGTTCTCCAGGGCTGAGGATTTCTGTTGATACAATCTGTTCAGTCATGTTTAACTCCCTGCACCCGTATGGTTGATATGAGAAATTTCCTGACCATGTATATGATGATGTGGAATTTGTCGATAGAACCAATGGAAGATGAATGACATGGAGCTGATCATATTCATAAAATGACAATGGAGCAGCGACAATGATCACAGCAATGACAGCGAATATGATCACCTTATTGCTCTTCTGGATCATATATGAAATGTCACTTCAGAGAAGTATATAACACTAGCGATATTAGTTATATACTTATAATAATTATTCGATTTAAAGCGGAAACCCCTTATGGTTATCCGTTTTCTGCTCATCTTCCTATCTTATAATTTAATCATCTAAGCATTCTTCAATATTTTCAAAACTGGTGTTATGGAGCATTCCATGAATCGGGATATAGCCCTGGCACCAATACACTTTGATTTAGGTTCCAGTACACTTTTTGGATCGATATACTTTCCGTCTTTTCATTTGATCTCTTACCTGGGTTAACACAATCTTTTATTTGCTCTTGTCACGTCATCCTTAACTTTTTCTGCTATCAGTTTAGTGATTTCACCTCTTTCTTTGCTCTCTGATTCAGGTAGTTGTAAACCCATATCCTCTGGTACCCATAGGCTTCAAGACCTTCAGGGTATCTGCTGACACAATTGTCACTGAGCTTTTTCTCCACTGCGGAGAATATTCATTACTGACATTTTTAATGATAGAGTGGATTAACCAATGGAGAGATTAATAAATTAATTCTTAAGGGGCATGGATTCAAAGCCATAAACCATTGAATTTTCAATTGGTATTGTCCTGAAATGATCTATCTCAATCCTTTGAAATTTATCTAAGAGTCCTTCGAGTGCTATGCCTGCTTCCAGCCTCGCAAGGGGAGCGCCTATGCACATGTGGACACCGTTTCCAAAGGCAATATGCCTGTTATCCTTTCTGCCAGGAATGAAAGAATCTGGGTCTTCAAAAAAGGATTCATCCCTGTTTGCAGAACCAATGTATACAAATATCTGGTCACCTCTTTTTAACCTGATATCGTCAATTTCAGTATCGTCTCTGACAAATCTGTGTGGCAGGTACTGGATTGGGGAATAGAATCTCAGGGATTCCTCGACAAATTCACTGATTCTATTTCTGTTCTCTCTTAACGTATTCTGCATGTCCTGATAATCGCTCAATATTCGGAGCATGTTGCCGATAAGGTTTGTTGTCGTCTCATTGCCACCTATTATCAGAAGCATAACATATTCGATCTTTTCCTTCATGCTGAGAGGAGTTCCATGGAAACGACCTTTGTTGATGAACGACAGCAGACTATCCTCATCATTTTTTTGAAGAAGTGTTGCGAGCACTGAGACCATTCTTTGGTTCAGTTCCATGAAACCTGGACCTGTCCTGTTACCTATGATGAAATCTGACCATTCCTTGAAACTGGATCTCTTATCCTCTGGAATGCCAAGCATCTCCGATATTACTGTCACTGGAAGGTTAACAGCATATTCTGATATCAGATCGGAATTTCTGTCAATCCTGGAAAGAAGGGCTGATGATGTCTCATTGATTGAATCTTTCATTCTTGAAATGGTTGAAGGCAGAAATTGATGGGCAGTTACATTCCTCATTTCCTTGTGATCAGGATTGTCCATGGTGATGAAACTTATACCTCCAGCGGAATATGATTCCTGATTGTGAATGCTTCTGGGATCAGATGAGAATAGTTCGTCATGGGCAAATATGTACCTTACATGTTCATATGAAAATGATTTCCAGACGCCTTCTGTATTATCAAAAACTGTCCCTCCATTCTTTCTCATTTCGCTATAATACTTGAAGATCATATCTTTTTCCGAAAGATTTATCACACTGCTTTAGTGCAATTCAGGAAATAAACACACCATATTTCTTTGAAATGAAATACAGGCAAAATTCTTCTATCGACCTGATATGTTATATGCAAATAATTTAACCTGATGAAGAAATTACAGATATGCAAGTTGATTGCAGGAATTGATAAGATATGCCTTACAACATTATTGTTTGTGTAAAAGTGATACCGGATATAGAACAGATAAGGGCCGATGCAAATGGGTTGATCGATACCAAGAACATACCGCTGCGTATTGAGACTTTAAGTGAGAATTCGGTCGAGGAGGCTGTCAGACTCAAGGAAAAATATGGCGGAAAGGTAACAGCGCTTATATTCGGAACTCAGGAATCAGTTCCAGTTATGAAAAAAGCTTACGCAATGGGAGTAGATGATGGGCTCGTAATTACTGGTTACAAGGGCAACAACCCGATGTTCACTGCAAAGGTATTATCAGAAAAAATAAAAAAAATGCCGCATGATATAATTATTCTTGGGAATCAGTCAGCCGATTCATACACCGGCCTCCTGCCAGGAAACCTTGCGGGTCTTTTAGGTTATAATGTAATTGGCAATGCAGTAAAAATTGAGGTTGCGGATAGAAGGATAAAGGTTAAGAAATTACTTGAAAACAAGAATGTTCTAGTTGAGGGTGATCTGCCAGCGGTTATTTCTGTGGCCCAGGAGATAAACGAACCTAGGCTGCCACCAGTTATGCAGATAATGGCAGCAGGCAGGAAGCAGATACCTGTCGAAGCAGTGAGTTTGGATTCTGGTGAATATACTAAGATTATATCAAATACGGCACCAAAGAGCGAAAGAAAGAAGAAAATTTTCGAAAAGCCCGATGAGGGGGTTGCAGAGGTAATTAAGGTCTTAAAGGAGGAGATAAGATGAATTTTATTGCGTTCTCTGACGAACAGCAACTTCTGCTTCCGATTATATCACTTTTGAGAAAAAATGGGACTGTTGATGTTATCACACAGGGAGATTCAGCAAAATCTTTGGAAAAAAGCGGTGCAAGAAAGATTTTCCTGGTTGAAGATTCTAACAGGGTAGATTCCGTTTCTGATCTTATAGCTGAGAAAATGAAGGCTGGCGAGTATACACACGCATTTTTTGCATCCACCGTTAATGGAAGAGACGTTGCCGGTCTCGTTTCGGGCAAAACAGGCATGAAAGCAGTGGCAGAAATAAACTCACTTGTTTTAGATGGAAACACTGTGAAGACAAAGAGGTTCTTTTACGGTGGTAAATCTATAGTTGAGGAGGAATCCGATGCTAAGATATTCACATTTGTACCTGGCATATCCGAAGCTTCCCAGGCCGACACTGTTTCACAGGTTGAGAAACTTGCTTCAAAGCCTTCGAAGATAAACGTGGTTTCAGTTGAAGAGAAAAACACTGGCGGCGTTGACATAGAAAAGTCTCAGGCCATTGTAGGCGTTGGCAGGGGAATAGGGAACAAGGAAGGACTGTCTGCTGTTGAACCGCTTGCATCTGTGTTGAATGGAGTTGTAGCAGGTTCCAGGCCTGTCTGTCTGGATTATCACTGGCTCAGCGAAGACAGGCAGGNNGAAAAAAGGTCAGGCCAAAGGTATACATCGCAATTGGCATTTCCGGCCAGATTCAACACATTGCTGGAATGAGGGGCTCTAAAGTTGTGATCGCAATCAACAAGGATAAATCAGCCCCCATTTTCGAAGAGTGTGATTATGGAATAGTCGGAGATCTGTTCCAGATTGTTCCAAAGATTGTTGAGGGCATGAAAAAATAATCCTCTCGTCTGGATTATAGGATTGTTCAAAGAATTTATTTCGCATTTATCGGTAGAATTAGCGAAAGATTGGTGGACTTAAATAGTTTATAAACCTTAACATCGCAAGTTTTATGGAATAGAATTCTGTGATTGCATGATTCTTCCACGTTTCCCGCCATTCTGTGGCACTAAAATTTATTTATGTACAATCCAGATAGGGATTAGTTGAAGACTGGGTAAAGAAGATTGTTGAGGATGAGAGAAGAAAGATAAATTTTCCCCTGGAGGCAAAACTTCTCAACGGGAATTATTACCTGTACCGATCTTCATCGGGATATGATCGCATCACCAAGAAAGCAGTCAAGGTTTCTGAATACATAGGCCGGATAACGAAGGATGGAATAATTGAGAAGGGTAGGGAGACCAGATCCATATACGAATATGACAAATCATACCTCAGTGATAATGATTCATTGAGAGGATACTTCTTCGTCTCTTTCCTTTCTCTTTACATGTACTACAGCATATTTGTGCTGATCGGGGCTGCCGATCTCGCAAATAAGCTGTCGGTGAAGGATGTTCTGCTGAAATTCTCGAAGGTTTACAAAATAGTCAGGGGAAAGAAGGAATCGCTGAGAGAGATACCTTCGGGCGTTGAAAAGATAGACAGATTGCTTGGAACCAATATATTCCCTAAAAGGTTGCGGAGTTAATGTTTAAATAATAATAAGCTTTATATATATTGACAAATCTCAATAAAAAGTATGGGTTGGTGGAAGTGAGTAATAGAATGAAGTTGTTAGGAATTGCGCGGTAATTGCATTGCTCGTAACCTCTGTGTTTATTGGAGTTCCCTTTACGAAGCAAATGAAACAAGTAAATACAGAAATATCTGCCGCAGAAAGCATCAGCATGGTTAATGTGAATGATAGACTGATAGGGTTTGCAAATTACTATGAACTAAGAGAATCTAACTCTAACATGAGAGAAATAGGTACTTCTGCACAAAAGATTTCCATAGAGTCTATCAGATGTAATGGACCAAATGCTAATATATATGCTCTTGGAACTGTCGTGTATGTGAATGGTATGGTTCATTCTGAGTTGTTCACATTAATAAAAAATAATGGCGGAGCAACGAATGTGGTTATTTATCCCATTTTATCGAATAATCTGAGAGCGCCCATAAATTTTACAATAAATAAAGATTATCGCACCATATACCCAATGGGTGTTTCATACGGTTTATTTGGAATTGCAATACCTCTTAACCAGCAGCAAACTATAGAACTCGTAGCATTATCGACGGCTGGAGTAGCTGTAGTTGCACTTATTCTAGCTCTTGGTGCGTCATACATTACGTTTATGGATGCGTACGGTGATTTCAATGGGATTAACATAGACATATCTTATTGGGGTGGATGGTTCATATCGGCTCCCGAGTACGATATTCCTTGGGGATACTGAAAATGACAAAAGGAATAATACATTTTATTTTTATGCTTATAGGTCTCGTTTTCTTTATATATGAAGCAGCTGCTGTCATATTGTCCGTAAACCATTTCGGTCATGTACCTATCTTGATAAATCTTAGTAGTTTGAATGGTGCTATCTTATTTGTGATCATACTAGTTGCATATACTGTATATGGCATTTACCTTGCTATAACAAACAGACTTTATACTTTTTTACATACGGTTAATAAGTAATACCCCAAAATTAATCTAATGAGGATTTCCAAAAACCCTCACCGAAAACCTTTTTCATGACTTCATGATCATTCTTCATGAATCTTTACCATACTTGATTATCTGAGCTCTACAAGGGGATTGAAGCACTTGGTGATCCCTTAACCGGCATCTCAGATCGAATTGATTTCGAACTGATAAGGCCAATGTTGTCTGATCTATATGAGAATGACACAGAGAAGGGTGGAAGACCGAATTATGATCCCATTATGATGGTTAAGATTCTGCTGTTGCAGCAGTGGTATTCTCTCTCAGATCNNATAATAAAGGGAGCACATCAGTGGTATTCTCTCTCAGATCCGCAGATAGAGAGAGAAATCAGAGACAGGATCTTGTTACGGACCCGGGGCTGCACAGAAGCATGTCAGGGAAGCGGTCATGAAAGGAATGAACGTGACAGAATTCTATGGTGACGGTGCATTCGACACAAATGATCTGTTCACGCTGATGCATCAAATTGGCGCCAAGCCTGTGATAAAGATAAGGAAGAATGCCTCCACCGATCATTACAGAGGATCGAAATACCGCAGGAAAGTCATAAGGGAATATCAGAACAATGGATACAAACAGTGGGCGGAGGATAATGATTATGGAATGAGATGGCCCGGTACAGAAAGGATATTCTCGGCAGTTAAGAGAAAGTTCGGTGAAAACTGTGTCAGCAGATCCCCTGAAGGTCTTGAAGCCGATGGATACCAGAGGGTCTGGGTGTACAACTATATGAATCATGGAGCAAAAAGAGAGGTGAAATCACTAAACTGACGATCAGTGTGAAGAAATCAGAAAATAATCAACTGATCATTGGATCCAGAGGATATTTGTTCAACAGAGCAGACATTAACTAAAACATTAAATTTAGTTTTAAGATTAGAAGAGGTTGAAGAAGAAATTATACTCAATTGAAGAGGTCACTAGAAAAACTGAAATTGTAGTAGGCAGGAATCTGGCAGATCAATACCTTTCTGAATTAGGAACACAGGTCAAAGGTCTTGTTTTAATAGGAGAGGGTCTCTTCTCATCAAATAAAGAGCAGTTCAGTAAATTTATTTCTGAAAAAAAATGGATTGATTTCAAAATAATAGATGATGCGGAAATAAACAAGAGGTTCAGAAATTACCAGTCAATTCTTAAATTACTCCATCTTTCACAAATAGAAAGACGAAGCAACGTCTTTTATTTTGGCGGAGGAACAGTTTCAGACCTTGTTGGCTTCGCCTGCTCTACTTATAAAAGGGGTGTTGCGTTGACCGGTTTTCCAACTACCCTTTTAGCTATGGTTGATGCCTCAATCGGCGGAAAGAATGGGATAGATATTTATGGCGTGAAGAACCTTGTAGGTACTTTCTACCTGCCGGTGAGAATAATATGCGATCTGGATTATCTTAATTCAGGCAATGATTTGCAGAAACAGGGGTTGGGGGAAATCGTAAAATACGGTTTTCTATTTGACTCGTCAGTTCTTGATGATCTTAAGAATTATAGGTCTTTTGGTGAACTGATATCCGATCATGAAATTGAAGATCTTGTATTGAAATGCATAGACCTGAAAATGAATATTGTTAAATCAGATTTTTATGAAACTTCTGGAATCCGTCAGATACTAAACTTTGGACATACAATTGGTCACCTTATTGAAGCTGCATCGGGATATAAGTTGCCTCATGGTCAGGCGATCCTGAGAGGTATGATTATTGAATCAGATATTTTAAAAAATCTTGGGCATGACACTTATGAAGTTTCTGGCGACATATATGATATTGTTTCGAGATACGGAATCAGCATGCCTGTTCTCGATAAGGTATTTATACACAGAATTGCAGGTTATCTGAAAAATGACAAAAAGATTAACAGTGGAATGATCAGAATGCAAATGATTACCTCTCCTGGAAAATCTGAAAATGTGGATGTGAGCGTTGAATCAGTTGTGAGGATGTTAAAGAAATGGACATGAAAAATCTGCCAACTGGACTTATTGGGAGGCCAGTAACTGCATCCTTCGGGCAGTTCGTTTTCAACCGTATATTTTCAAGAATGAAGATTGACTCGATTTATCTTCCAATCGATATTTCTGCTGAAAACTTGGATAGGTTTTTCAGCAATGCCTTTCCGTTCTTCAGGGGCATAAATGTGACTTCGCCCCACAAAGCATCTGTGCTCAAATATTGCGATAACATATCGCATACAGCTTCCGAAACCCAATCAATCAATATCGTTGTGAACACTTCAGATGGAATATACGGCGATAATCTTGACCCCGCCGGTTTTCTAAACCTGCTGAGGACTAACAATATTTCTATTGAAGGTAAAAATATCACAATAATAGGTTCAGGTGGAGCTGCAAGGAGTGTTCTGTATGCCATTAGATCCGCAAAGAAGTTTAATTCTATTAAGATAGCAACAAGAAGGTTAGA
>DAQB01000047.1:9865-18553 GCA_002502705.1 Thermoplasmatales archaeon UBA582
TATAATTATCAACTGCACTCCCGCCGGTTCACAGTTTGATTTGGGTGAGCTGTCTGGTTTGAAATCAGTTAACGGGATTGCTATTGATCTGATATATAATCCAAGGGTGACTGATTTTCTTAATATGTTCTCGCGGCAAGGCTGGAAAACAGTAAATGGATCCGAAATGTTCATCGGCCAGGCTGTAGAAACATTCAAAATTTTGTACGGAAATATCAGCGAGGATGTTAGTCCCCTAATCTCTGAAACATTTTACAGCATAGCGGAGGTAAATCTTTGAAGATTACTACATATGGTGGTTTGTCTGTAATCTCAGCATTTTCGACTGGTATCGGAGCGGCAGCATCAATTGACCTCGAAATGAGAGTATCGATTGAAGGCGACAACAAATCAGTTAATCCCCCTGCTGTGAAGAAAACTTTAGAATTCCTGGAATTGAAATTTGGTAAGCCTTTTGATTATCCTATTAAAATTGAATCTGAAATACCTCCCGCCGTTGGACTTAAAAGCAGCAGTGCTTTGACCTCTGCAATAGTATTATGTTATCTCAGAATGAATGATATATCGGTCCCTGAACCTGGAGCAATTATCGCGGAGGCTTCAAGATACAATCATACATCAGCCACTGGTGCTTTGGACGATGCGTCGTGCTCCATATACGGAGGTCTCTGTGTATCTGACAACAACAAAGATAGAATATTAAAGAAGACGAAATTAAATGAGATCAATGTTCTGATCTGCTGGCCAAAGAATAAAGTCAGGAATAGTTATGAAATGACTTTTGAAAAAATGTCAGTACTCGGTAGATCTGTCAATCGATTGTTGGATCTTTTAGACTCAGGAAGGGTATACGAAACAATGGTACTGAATGGCCTTATTTTTGGCAGCTATCTGAAATCAGATTTCATCCCATGCGGAAAAATGTATTCACTTGGTGCCTCGTATTCATCATATTCAGGAAAAGGCCCCGCTATCTTCTCCATTTTTGATGATCGAGATACCCTGTTAAGAGCAAGAGAAGAATGTAAAATGACTGGTTATGAGATTATTGAGACAAGATTCAATAACAAACAGGCAAAAGTGGAGTGATTCCTGGTGAGAGTACGAGTTTCACCGGGTGAAATTTCTGGTATTGCGAATGTCCCTGGATCGAAGAGCTATAGTCAAAGAGCCATATTGCTATCAGCGTTTTCAGAGACACAATTAGAACTGAGGAATGTTGCCTTTTGCTCTGATGATCTAATTGCAATAAGCATAGCCAGAACGTGCGGTTCAGATGTTTCGGAACAAAAGGAATATGTTAAGATAAGCGGCAATTTCACAAAGCCAGAAAAAATCAACGCAGGCGAATCAGGTACCTCTATGCGACTTTCTATGGGACTCCTTGCAGCAAAAGAAGCGAAAACAAGAATAGAAATGTCACCTAAATTATATAGAAGACCGGTCCAACATCTCATCAGCGCATTGGAGCAAAACAATGTGAGATTCCACCGATCAAATAATAGCTTACAGGTAGATGCAACTAACTGTACAGACGGAGCAGTTTCAGTAGATGGTTCAGTAAGTTCACAGTTTATCAGTTCACTGATTATGTTTCAGTGCCTGCGGAAAGCCAATAGAAAGGTAACTGTATATAACAGACAGGTTTCAGAAGGTTATATTGATCTAACTATCCGGATAATTAAAGAATTTGGACCAGATGTTAAAGTAGATCAAAACTGTTACACGGTCGATGGTGATTTCCATAGCGACAAAATTTCACTGGTTTCAGATGGGGACTATTCCTCTGCAGCCTTCCTTGGGGCTTTGGGTCTTCTTTGCTCAAATTCAGGTATAGAAATAATGGGCCTCAGCTATGAATCTGATCAACCAGATTCCTTATTCTTTTCTAATTCTTTGATTGATATGAAACCCGGTCAGGAAAGAATAAAAGTTTCTAAAAGAGATTTACCGAAACTTACATTCGATGCCTCTATAACACCTGACCTGGCGCCTGCTGCGGCAGTATTGGGTATTTTCTCCACAAATGGAGTCAGTATTCTTAACATAGACAGACTTGTTAGCAAAGAAAGCGACAGAAAAAATGGAATCCTCAATCTTTGCAGAAGTTTTGGCGCAGACTTCATAGAAGAAAAGGATACTGTGTACATGAAAAAAGGTTCCAATGTCGAAACCCCTAGCGAACTATATTTTGACGATCATAGAATGATAATGGCAGGAATAGTGGCTGGCATAGCATCAGGCAAATCCGTTATACATAACAATGTCGAAAATATAGCCAAAAGTTATCCTCAGTTTCTGGATACAATCCAATCACTTGGAGCAGAGGTTGAATACCTTTGAGGCAGTTTTGACACATATATATCTGCGCATCACATAAATGACAGAAAATTCTGGAGACATACCGTGAAACTAATCTATCTGGATGTGCTTTAAGTCTGTGCTGATATTTGAAGATCTTAAGTTAAAAATAGCAGATGAGGTTAGAAGGCACATGCCGTCCTTTGCGGACAGTTTTATCGAACTGGATTCAACCGGTCGTGCGGATTTTACATTGAAACTGTTTAGGTTTTCAAGGGATCCAAACTTCAAATCAATTGCTGAATCTCTTGTTTCTGCGATGAAAAGCCTTGATTTTGTTGAGACTTGCGAGCTGTCAGGAAACTATCTAAATATTCGGATCAAAACAGCCTTTATACTGAATTTAATCGAAACATCGATCAATGAAAAAGCCCAGTATCCTGATACTTTCCAGGATCCGGACAGGGTTCTCGTTGAACACACCAGCACCAATCCAACCGGACCAATACATGTTGGCAGAACAAGAAATTCCGTTATAGGTGATTCGCTTGCCAGGCTGTTAAGAAGATATGGTTACCGGGTATCCACGCAGTATCTTGTAAATGATACAGGAAAACAGGTACTGGGCCTTTATTTAGGGTATCTGGAATCAGGCAGGCCGGTTATGACTATAAAGAATCTGCTTGACGGATACAAGAGAGTATACAAGCAGATAGAAGAAAACAAAGACAAAGAGAAGGAGATTGAGAACCTCATAAAAAAATATGAATCTGGAGATGGTTCAATCGTGAGGGATGTTAAATCAATATGCACTGTTATGCTTGATGGTATTAGAAAACCCTTACTTGATCTGGGGATAAAGATAGATGATTATGTCTGGGAATCTGGATTCCTGAAAAGCGAGGAAATGGAGAATATCATAAAAAGATTAGAGGAATATCTGAAAGACGAAAATGGTGCAAAATATGTTGAAACAAAGGAAGGGCGGAAAATTTTCATCAGGCGTTCTGACGGTACCTCTCTGTATGTTCTCAGAGACCTTGCTTATCATCTTTTCAAATCTCTCAATTACGACTGGTTGATAGATGTTTTAGGAGAAGATCACAAGGACTACGTGAAGGGATTGAAGGAAATTTTAGAGGATAAGATCGAGCTAAGGTCAAGTCTCTCTTTTGTTTTCTATAGCTATGTATCGCTTGAAAGCGGTAAGATGTCAACAAGATCAGGGAACGTGGTTACTTTGGATGACCTTGTTGAAAGAGCTACTGAAAAAGCTCTGGAGATCGTAAGAGCCAAAAGACTTGATTTGGATGAGAGCAAACTTAAGGAAATTTCTAGAGCTGTTGCCATTTCTGCAATTAGATTCAACATAGTGAGGATAAACCCGGAAAAACAACTTATCTTCAGATGGGAGGAAGCTCTGAGCTTTGAGGGTGATTCAGCCCCTTTTATCATGTATTCGTATGCAAGAACCACAAACATTATTGCAAACTATACCCCTGCTGATAATGTCCGGACTGCAAATGATTTTAACACCTACGAAAAGGCGCTTGTTTTTAAGATGTATTCATTCCCATACTGTCTGAACACCTGCAGGGAATCACTGAGAGTCGACCCACTTGCCTCGTATCTGCTGGAACTGGTGAGACTGTTTAACGATTTTTACAACAACTGCAGGGTCCTTGGATCTGGAGATGATGAGCCGAAGAGGATACATATCGTGAATATCTACAGAAAAATAATCGAGGATGCATCCTCTATTCTAGGAATCAGACTGATTGATGAAATGTAATTCTATGCGGTGAATTGCCTCTATCTGAATGCTGATCAGTTCTTTTTCATAAGTGTTCGAAAGGTATCCTGTAATTTCTGCTATAAGGAATTATTCTTTAAAAATGAGGTGAAATGGATACTTTAAGATTAATATACACCGAGAATAAAGTAGCACAGGAAATTGTGCTTTCCATAAACGTTATCGCAGTGAATAAAAAATGAATTAAATTGGTTCCCCTTGAAAAAAGTCAGGGGATTATTATTTTTTCTTCTCGAGTTTTTTCTGTTCCGGGATCTGTATTCGCGGTTTTGCCTCAGTTTTTTGTACCCTCGAACCACGGGTTGAAAACCTGTAATAAGCAATGAATATTATGACAATTACAGCAATTATTCCGACTATTATCAAAGGCGTAGTGTATGTGGGTGGAGCTATGGAAACCGAGGTAGTGTATGAGCTGAGCTGCGAGAAAAACGAAGGTTCGCTTGAGTTGGTCGATTCAAACTGGACTGTGATGGTACCCTTAACATTTGGTTTCCAGGTGAACGAAACGTTCCTTGTCTGCGAAACGTTCAATGGGGTGTTAGAATATGTGTTTGTCTGCACAGCTACACCGTTTATCAGAATTGATATATTGAAGCCGGATGCATTGACTGTCCCCTTGTTAGTAACATTTACGTATATTTTCGATGTGCTCCCATCGTATAACTTTCCCGGTACGTAAATTGAAGATACAACTATTCTCGGGGTGTTAACGGTCAATGTCAGTGTTTTGTTGAGGTACCCGGTGATATTCGAGTGAGATACCTTTAATGAGACTACCACGTCATTCAGTGTGTTAATCTTAACGGCAATCCATGAACTGTTGAAACCACCAGTTCCTCCAGTCACATAAGAGAGAACCGAGGAGTTATCTGCAATCTTTGTTCCGTTCGGGTATGAAAAAGTCCAGTTGAACTGGAGCTGCGTAAATGAGTAATAAGGATCGGTTGTCTTATTAGCAGATAGAACGAATGTATCTCCTGCCACTGGATTTGTTATAGACTTACCTGTCATGTTATAGAGGCCGATTGCAGGTGAAGGTGGTGTAGTAACAGTCACCGTAATATTGAACATAATTTCAGTGTATTTCCCTGTTACCGCAGTTACTGTAAGATTTCCGGGGGTTGTTGTTCCGTTAAGCGTTGGTGTCTTGAACTGGTTGGTCGCGTTAGGTGCTGATGACGTAAATTGCGTGAAATTCCAGAGATATGTCAGGGATTCTGTGTAGTTCGTGCCAGGGATCTTCAGTGTTGAATTGTATGCGCTCAGTGTAATTGTTGCTAACTGTGGAACCGATATTGCTACAGCATTGACGGATGATTGGTCAGTGCTTCCATTATACTGTGTCTTGCCGTTATATGATATAGTATAATTTGCGGTTGGAGTTCCATTGTAGGCATATACAGTGAATGAAGTGGAGTTTTTCTCACCTGACGAACTGATTCCAGTTATATTCACCGTATTGATCATCTTATCTCCAAAGTTTAAGCTAACATTATAGCCATAACCAACAAGATTTCCATTCAGTTTCCAGGTAAAATTAGACTGCTGATAGTTGCTCTGGCCTGTCACTGGGTTGTAGAAACCATTTGAGACATTCAGAGCGACACTCGTGTTTTGTGGTACCACAAACACAGTATTATTTAGGGAAGAATTCAAAACATAATCACTGGAAACGATGTTGTTCCAGGACAATTTTATATCTGAATCTATAAATGTTGGAAGTTTCAGCGAGCCAAATGTCAATGTGAAGAAACCGTTCGAAGAAAGTGGTGATATATGTATCGGGGAAACGTATGAAGTCACTGATACTGAAGATGATGCAAGACCAATGGTAGTGTTGTTATAGGCAAAAGAATACAGATAGTTAAGCTTGCCGGGTTCCATTGCGGTTTCCTGTCCATATATTTTGACCGTTAATGGAGGCTTATACAATGTTTTCGAAATGGATGGATTGGTGAACTGGCCCATTACCGTAGCTTTGAAGGTTGATGATGTCATCACAATGGACCCAACAAGGTGTACGGATGTAAGCTGATAATTGTTTGATCCAACCAGAATTGTTCCATTTGTGTAATTGGTAAACTGCGAAAGAAGAAAACTTGACAAATATGATGTTGTAAAATGATCAAGTATTGCCTGCCAATAAAGTGAGCCGACAGATGCATTTGGCAGATTTGGAACTGGAGTTGAATTTGTCAGGTTATACGAGATGGATTCATTCATGAATGCTGGATTGCTCGAAAGTGAAAATGTAGTAGATATAGAAGAAGTGGCTGGGGTCAGGGTTATGCTGTAAGGATTGTCTGCTACATTGACGGGTGATATTTGATATGGTGCATATCCCGGTGATGTTATTATGACGGACTGGTTATTCCAGGAACTATCAAATAGAGCAAAGGAATTGGAACTAAAACTGATCACGTTGTATGTTTTATTGACATAGTTAAGAACGATCAGGTTGATCGATGTTATCTTGCTCCCGTTTGAGGAAGTTACTGTTCCGAATATATGATTCTGAGATGTGCCCTTTACACTTACAGAAATAGGTGATGTTCCTGATACGCTCTCGTCAAATACAAAGGTTGCTGAGTCATAATAAACCTCAACAGTAACGAGACCGTTCGGGAATGGGACCATAGTTGCAGAACCATTAGTGGAAAACGAGTAATACGTGAAATCCTCACTGTCTGTAAGGGAAACTGTCACGACACCGGATGCTATGTTAGTGACATTGAATTTATGGTTGAAAGTTTGCTGAATCGGTACCTTTATGCCGATTGATTGTGACGGTGATGAAACAGTTAGATTATAGGTAGTCATATTTGCAATAACATAACCAAAACCAGCAACGTTTCCATAAAGCGGTTCAACTGTTAGGGAATAGTTCCCATAGCTCAGATTAAGTGTGTTGCTTGCACCATTAACTGTCTGGATTAGGGTTCCCTGGTAGTTGAATACCTTAAGAACTGAGGACGAGTTCGCAAGGGATACTTCAACACCATCAAGCTGGTAGTACACGTTTACACTCACGTCGCCTATCTTTGGCGTTATAGCATTCGAGTTCCCTGTAATGAATACTGCACCCAGCAGCATCATTGTAGTTAGCAATATTGCGATTATTATGTTCCTTTTCAATAGGATCGTCCTCTCCCTCCGGAAAGGAATTTGTTAATATAAACGTTTTTGACTTCGAATATTTCAAAGACCAGGGGTGTAAGGAATCTTCTGTTTCACATATTTTTCAGTAGATTTATGATCTCCGGGAAAGTATACTGCTCATAATATTTCCAGATCTAAATCCCTGTGCTTGATCGTATCCTAATCAAATGGTTAGCCTTGAAAAATTATATCTGCTTCGATGCATAATTATATCAAATGGCGAGAGCATCTGAGATTTCACAAAAAGAAATTCATCAGTTTTTTTATTCTTCCTCTTGAAAACCTGCCTCCATGACTCGCATGCCATGTGCATAATTGCTGATGCTGGATCCTTTCCGGATATCTGTCGTGTCAGATATAGAAACTGCATTTCCGCAAACATATCCGGATCAACGGTCATTGCGTTGTCTGTTCCAAGCATCAAATCTATTCCTGCATCAATAAATTTCCTGTAGTCCGGGTTAAGGGAGAAGAAATAGTTTGAGCGCGGAGTAACAACAACTGGAATTTTTAATTCGGATATCCTTTTGAGATCCTGGCTGGTGCATTTTAAGCAGTGGACAACAAAATTCGGTTTCAGCGATTCTATGATTTCTATGTCCTCTCTTTGTGCCTCGCTAAAATGTATCCCAAAAATCTTGCCGGTTCTATGGCACTCGTCGGCAGATGAATGAAGAAGCTCAATGTCATTGTCCACAACAGAGCTCATTGAAATACCGTCCGCTTTCCTTAATATTGACTTAACTTCATCGGGATTTAATGGTCGCCCCAGAATGTATCTCTTAAGTTTTGTTTCAAATGAGAGGGCGATTTCTGTTCCATGAAGCCCGCCCTCCCTGAAGTCACAATAGCCAGTTGTTCCGGGGNNTATCCGATGTGCTTTCAAGTTTCTTGTGCTTGAAGCCACCTGGACCAACTGCTTGCATAAGATTTAAAGGTGGTTCCCCGGATATGAAAGAATCACCCATGTGAACATGAGCATTAAAGGCCATGGGTACGACTGTTCCCATAAGTTTAGAAGATGCCTTTATATCAGATGTAAATACAAGAATGTCTCCATCTCTTCTTAGAGTGCCGCGCCTCATGATACCATCAATGAATATATTTCCTGAAATTTCATCGACATTAACCTCCCTCATCCTTTAATCACCCCCATTGGTTTCATTCGGCATACAATCCCCGATATTNNCGATATACCTGACCCGGCGGCAACCCTGACAACCTCATCTATATTCTTATAGTTTCCAGGTGACTCCTCGATCAGACCATTGTGTGTAGCCGCTATGGCGACAATATCTGCTTTCTTTAGATCTGCAATAATATCTGAGTACCTGAAGGAAGAAAGTACTGAATGCCTGCTCATAATACGACCGGCACCATGGCAGGCTGACTCAAGGGATATGCTATCGTTA
>DAQB01000075.1 GCA_002502705.1 Thermoplasmatales archaeon UBA582
TAGGTCTTGAAAGCAGGAAGCAGCTCGAGATAGAGGGCGAGCATGCCGACGTGTTGATAGGTTGTGTTGGGGGAGGCAGTAATTTTTCAGGTTTTGTATTTCCATTTCTTGACCAGGAGAACGAGATGATTGCGTCAACAGCTGAGGAAGTACCGAAACTTACAAAAGGCGAATACAAATACGACTTCATAGACAGCGCTGGTATCCTGCCGCAATTNNAGGATCCATAACGGAAGGATCAGGGCAGAGGAGATACAGGAGAACGAGGTCATAGCCGCGATGAGGCTGTTTGCCAATACACAGGGTGTAATCTGTGCACCTGAGTCCGGTCATGCAATTGCGTCTGCTCTTAGATATGTTAAGGCCAATCCTGACGGTGACAAGACGGTTGTTGTTAACGTCAGTGGACATGGTCTGCTTGATCTGTCAATTTTCCAGAAGGAAAAGAAATGAAGAAGAATCTTTTCATATACCTGACACTGGGATACCCGGATAATGATACCCTGGTATCCTTCATCAATCAGATGGAAAAAGAAATGGTTGACGGGATCGAGTTTGGCCTCCCATCCAGGGATCCAAGGTATGACGGTCCGAAGATAAGGCTCACGCATAAGAGGATTGATTTGCATGAATTTTCAGGCTTCAGCGAGATATTTGAAAAAAGTGACAAGGTCAGCAACAGGAAGATAGCGCTATCCTACTTTTCTGATCTATCACGAGACCTGGATGGATATATATCATTCATGAAAACTTATGGGATAACGGAGGTAATCGTCCCCGACATGCTGATAGATTTTCCGTCAGATATTGATCAAGCAGTGAAGAAACTCCTGGACTCGGGCATTTCATTCATACCTTTCTTCAATGCAGCCACCCCGGACAGTGTGATTCGAAAGGTTCTTTCCATTACGAAATCGTGGATATACTACGGCCTGCAGCCGTCAACAGGCATAAACATGCCCTTCAATGTTGATACAGTTGCTGCACGTGCAATGGAAGTGTGCGCAGGAAGGTCCGTCATTTTCGGTTTCGGGATAAGGAACCGCTCAGATATAATGGCAATCCTTAAACACGGCGGCGACGGGGGGGCAATAGGATCTGCGCTTATAGATGACATATCCAGCCATAATTTTACTGCTGCTTATGACAAGATAAAGGAATTCAGGGAGGCACTGGACAGTGTTATATGATATTGATATTATAATCGATAGGCGGGATCTGAACGAACAGCATGCTTTTGATCTGATGAAGACGCTGATAGCAAGTGGAACTGACCTGGAAAAGACAGTATTCCTGCTTGCAATGCACATGAAGGGGGTCACAGGGCAGGAACTGACTGGTTTTGCAAATGCTGTCAGGTCTGAGGCAACAATAGAGCCGGTTGAGGATACGAGCGATATTGTCGGCACAGGAGGGGATGGGAAGAATACAATAAACGTAAGCACTGCCGCTTCCATTCTGTGCGCCGGTCTTGGAATCAGGATGGCAAAACATGGAAACCGTGCGATCACGAGTCCGCAGGGCAGTGGTGACATTCTCTCCAAAATGGGGTATAAATTCGAGAAGACCAGGGAACAGATAATCGAGGATATTGAAAGAATGAACTTCGCCTATATCCTGGCTCCGCATTACAATTCATCATTTGCAAAATTTTTCCCAGCAAGAAAGATGCTCACATTCAAGACTATAATGAACTACCTCGGGCCAATCACAAACCCATGCGACCCGGATACGATAGTCATAGGATCATCTGACCAGGAGATATGTGCCCTCTATGCAGATTTTCTTTCCATAAGGCGGAAGAGGGGATTCATTGTGCATGGAAAGGATGGCATGGATGAAATTTCTCCTGTATCCGAAACCAATGCTATCCTAGTGGATGCCCAGAGAAAAGAGATTGTCATAGATCCAAAAGCAATTGACCTGCCAGAAATATCCTATCATAACATATCCTTCCCAGATCCTGCGAAAAACCGCCAAAAATTCCTCGACGGCCTCTTCGGGAGGGATGAGAAGATATCGTCGTTTATCGCACTAAATGCTGCGCCTCTTCTCATGCTTAAGAAGGATGCATCTGACGTCGAAGAAGGATATTCCATTGCGAGAGACGCGATAAAGAAGGGAATCGGCAAAAAGGCATTCAAAAAGATATCAGGAGGTGTCGAGAGGATTGACTGATCCGCTTATCAAGATATGCGGGCTCACCAGGATTGATGATGCCAGATTAGCAGCGGAGCGGGGGGCAGATATACTTGGGCTTGTATTTTCAAAAAGATCAAGGAGGCGCGTCAGCATTGACACTGCAAGGCAGGTCACCAGCATAGGAAAGGGTGTTGCTGGAGTTTACACATCAATGGATGAGATAGGTGATGAGGTACGATACCTGGATTACATACAATTGCATTTCAGGCACAGCATTACGGACATACAGAAAGTAAAGGAGATGAGCGGGCTAAAGACAATATCTGTCGTAGCGTCGCTCGATCCAGATATCCCTGGCTCAATATCATCATACCGCAAGGCAGGTACCGACTATGTCCTTCTGGAATTTGTTTCCGGTTTCAGGAATCATCATGATCTTGCATCGATTATCGCAGACAGGTTCGAGATAGGCTTATCAGGCAGGATCTCTGTGGATGACCTGCCTGTTGTCAAGAAACTTAAGCCTACTATAATAGACGCAAGCAGCTCAATTGAGATTGAACCCGGAATAAAGGATCATGAAAAACTGGCCCTTTACCTGAAAGAGGCGAAAAGCTGAATGATTTTCGACAAGGTTCGTGATTTTGAGGAGTCTGAAAACATCTTCTATTTCTGCAGGTTTGACAGGGACAATCCCCTGGTCGGAAAGGAGTTACTTATGCATGGAAACGGATCCATCATGAAAGCAGATGGTAACTTTGAATCTTTCATGCATAATATTACAGACAGTTTATCAGAAGACATTTACTACATGCCACTCTTCGTTCCTTTCGATTATATATCTTCCATATTTCCGGATATTCCAATAAAGAGATCTGAACTGCCTTTGATGCAGTCCTTCGTACCTGATGAGGTTATTTCCAGCCAGATCCTGAGGGAGAGGTCGCACATATCTGCCTTTCATTCTGCGCCTTTCCATGATCACGAACTTTCTGAAAAAATTGCCGGGGCGGTCGAAAGGATAAGGGCAGGTGAACTTCTTCAGGTCGTTCTTTCCAGAAGGTTTGAACTGCCGGAAATGGATCTTATATCCGTAGCAAGGAAAAATCTGCAGAGTGATCTTTCGCTTTATGTTTTCTATTACAGATCTAACGGCATTGAGATATCAGGTTCATCACCGGAGAACCTGGTATCAAGATCTGGTGAAAACCTTGAAATTTTCCCGATTGCTGGCACAATAAACAGGTCTAGCGACATAAAGGAGGATTCAATCCTTGGATCTCATCTTATGAATTCTGAAAAGGATAAGCTTGAACACCGCATGCTCGTGGATCTAGCGAGAAATGATCTCGGGAAAGTTTCTGCTACCGGCACCGTCAGGGTTGAAAGATCAATGTTTCTCAGGAAATATGCTTCGGTACAGCACATCGTAAGCCATGTAACATCAAACCTCAAGGACGGACTTGGAAATTCAGATGTAATCAAAGCGACATTTCCTGCCGGAACAGTTTCAGGTGCGCCGAAGAAGAGGGCAGTTCAGCTTATTTCAGAATATGAGGAATCTGAAAGGGGGCCTTATTCAGGTGCGATCGGCCTGGTGGGCAAGGACTCAATGGATCTTGCACTTCTGATAAGAAGCGTTTTCAGATACCAGAACCACTGCTACACTCAGGCTGGCGCCGGCATAGTCAAGGATTCAGATCCAGCTATGGAGGTACAGGAGATGTTCAACAAATCAATCAGTGCAACTGGAGGAATGCTTAATGAAAGTATTGATAATCGATAACTATGATTCATTTGTCTATAACATAAAGCAGGCAGTTGAAGCTCTTGGCCACAGCGTTGAGATGAAAGAAAACGACAGGGTCAAAGGCATTGACGTAAATGAAGCGGATGCGATCATAATTTCGCCCGGCCCTGGAAATCCTAAATATACAAGGGACCGTGGTTCAACAACTGAAGTACTTGAACTGGGCAGTAAGAGAGTCCTTGGCATATGCTTTGGTCACCAGTTACTCGCAACCATGCTTGGCTGCAATGTCAGGCGGGCTGAAAGCATAAAACATGGTGAGATTGATACAATAAGGCATTTTTCATCGCCACTTTACAGGGATGTTCCTGAGGAATTCAGTGCCGTCAGGTATCATTCGCTTGTTATCGATCCTTCTGCATCAATAATCGTGGATTCTATTGCGAAGTCGGATAATTCTATCATGGGTTTCCACACCGCTGACAACAAGACTTTCGGTATACAGTTCCACCCTGAAAGTCATTTCACAGAATATGGTGACAGGATCATAAGGAATTTTTTGGTGGGTTAATGTCGGTCGTTGAAGAAATATACAGGAAAAACCCAAAAAGGGAACCCATCACGTCATGCATGCGCAGGCGTCGTATTCTGAGCCTTACGAAATCCCTCACAGATTCAGGAAAGGAAGGAAGGCATCCCGTCATAGCTGAATTCAAGAGATCATCTCCGTCAGGATTCAGCATTCCTCATGGGATGGAGATGCATGTTTATTTCGAAAAGATCCTGCATTTTGGAATATCAGGCATCAGTGTCCTGACAGAACCGGACTATTTCCATGGTTCATATTCTGATCTCCTGGAAGCTTCTGTCCTTGATATTCCAGTCCTGGCAAAGGATTTCATTTCCAGCAGGGAAATGATTCTAAGCTCGTATTATTCAGGAGCGGACGCAATCCTGCTGATTGCAGATTTCCTGTCAGAGGAGGAGCTCAGAAACCTGTCGGGATATGCGATGGATCTTGGGCTGGAGGTTGTGACTGAGTTCCATTCAATCAGTATGCTAGAGAAATGCAAACCTGATACATACAGCATACTGGGATACAACAGGCGGAACCTTTTGACCATGCAGATAGAGGACGAAACAAAAACTGTGATTACCAGGATAAAGGGAATGCCAGGAATAAAGATACTGGAGAGCGGGCTCGATTACACTGACATACCATCCCTGTACAGGGAAAATTTTTCTGGTTTCCTGATCGGTACATCGATGCTTAACAGGATGGGGGCGGCTTGATGCGATTTTCTTTCAATATAACGGACAACATCGAATTCTACGACGGAAAGTTCCTTATGATTGCAGGCCCGTGCGCAGTTGAAAGCGAGGAACAGATTGTAAAAACTGCAAAATTTCTCTCAAAACTCGGTGTGAAGGTATTGAGAGGGGGCGCCTATAAGCCCCGGACAAGTCCGGATTCATTCCAGGGCCTTGGAAAGGAAGGCCTCCGGCTCCTGAAGATTGCGAGGGAGGAGACAGGAATGGCGATAGCAACTGAGCTCATGGATACAGACGATCTTTCCGTACTGATGGACGCTTCTGACATAATACAGATTGGTTCTAGGAATTCCCAGAATTTCTCTCTTCTCAAAAAGGTTGGAAGAACCAATGTTCCGGTCTTGCTTAAAAGGGGTTTTGGAAACACTCTTGATGAGTTGATCAATGCGTCGAAATACATAACAAAAGAGGGGAACAACAAGGTAATACTTGCCGAGAGGGGGATAAGGACATTCGAGCAGTCAACGCGGTTCACCCTAGAAATATCAGCTGTCCCGGTACTGCAGGAGAGAACGGATCTTCCTGTTATCGTCGATCCTAGCCATCCTGCCGGCATATCCCGATATGTATCCCCGCTTGCAAAAGCAGGCCTGGCAGTCGGAGCAGACGGCCTGATTATAGAGGTGCATCCAAACCCAGTTG
>DAQB01000117.1 GCA_002502705.1 Thermoplasmatales archaeon UBA582
AGAGCAGCCTCTTAGCCTGTGCAACCGAATCCACAATGATTGAATATATATCCCACACGATATCCGGATTGTCTAGCGCATCCTGAAGCACTCTCTGGCGGTACACTATTGTATCTCTGTCAGTGAGGGTGTTCAGGATGGCTCTCCTGCACACATCAAATACATAGCGATCCTTTCCTGCCATTGCATTGTAAATTGTGGCAAGATCCAGGTCCTTCTCAAGCTCTTCTGTGTTCCAAGGCATGTTTTCCGGCAATCTGTATGCCGGATCCATGGAAAGTAAATTGACGTTCATCAACTAACCCTCCCAATAATCTTCTCGCAGGTGAGGTTATATTTCTCTGCAATGGCTTTCGCATAGGCGAGACCGTTTGGATCGGTTCTCCTGATCTTGAATGTCCTTATATCATGCGAAGCAGGGTCGACCTGGCTGACCATGCTCACGACGCCTTCTAACCTGGCAAACTCCTCCAGGAATGTCACATAAACGCAAACAGCATTTTTTCTGATTATCAGACCAATTATCTCCCTGCCTATCTGAATGGCATCCTTTAGAGTCGTGGAACTGAGCATTTCATTCACGATAATTATGCTCCGGTCCGTGGCCATATAAAGTATTCGTCTCATCCTCACAAGATCGTCCTCCAGTTTACCCATAAGATTCTCAGGATCCTCGGTCTTTTCAAAGTGTGTGTATATATTGTCTGGCACGAACAGGCGAGCTTTTGAACCTGGGACCGGCATACCAAGCGCAGCAAGGAAGAACGCCTGCCCGAAAGACCGGGCAAATGTTGTCTTCCCACCATTGTTCGGCCCTGTCACTACCAGAGCCTTCTCCTTTCCAGACATCTGAAAATCATTGGGGACAACAGGAGACCTGGAAGCTATGAGTTTGTGGGCAAGAGCAAGATCGAACGTGTTAAGGCAGTAAATATCATGGTCAGTGCAAATTTCAGGCAGACAGAATTCAAGCCCAGTTTTCTTGATCGTTGATATATATCCCAGATATGACAGATAAAAGTGGATCTCCCTGTACACAGCTTCCAAAACCGGATCTATGAAAGAAGAATTGCTATCGCAGAAACCGGAGAGTTCCCCAAATTCCTCCGGAAACATGCGTGCAATCAACGCAAGAACCTGGGCTTCGACATGATTCATCGATGAATCGTTGAAACGTTTTTTATTTACTGCAGGTTTCCGGTCACTCCTGAATTTACTGAATGTGTCCTGTATAATCGCGTTATAGCTTTCCCTTCCCTTGTTCTTCCTCACGGTTATCCTTGATGGTCCGAAGGACATTTCGTATCTGATAGCCAATAATTTTTTCTTTATATCATTCGCCTGATCTGCTCGTTTCCTGAGGCTTTCAGAATTCACGTATTCCTGAACATAATCCCTGAGAGATATAAGCCCTTCCGAGTTCAGTTCTGCATTTCCAAGATTTCGTGCTAGATCTTTGATTGCACCAAAATAAAGTATGGCAGCGTCCAGTATCCAACCCCGTCTCTGCCATTCAAACAGCCTGTCCAAGCCTGAAATGTACCTGTGAACATCCCTCATCTTTATCGAAAAGTCATTCATAAATGTAAAAACATCAGCCTTCTCAAGATCCCGGAAGATGTCCTGCCTGTATCTCACCGTGTCCGGACCATCCGCCAAAGTGTCAAAAAAAGGTCTCAGCTTATAGTCCTTATAAGGCGCAACGATCGCCCCTATTATCTGATCGAGGTTGAGGTCGACGAAAAAATCAGGATCTTCCTCCCTCATATTCACTGCATTACTGTCAGGCCAAAGAATACTGTTGAAGACCCTCTTATTAACTCCTGTCACAACCATCTGAAACCATCAGCTGCCATTCAGGAGTTATCAGTCTCTGGAGACAATCATTGGGAACTCCATCCCTCTGAGCCGCACTTTCTTCGGCATCAGTGTATTTATGTATTTTATATAAATATTACCAATTGATATTACAGACACGGCCACCCTTTTTCAGTGCAATAGAGAAATGCATAATGCTCCATGCTAAATGGTAACAGTTCAGTCTGATGTACCACACTTTTATGTGGATGCAGCATTATGAGCCGAAAGATCCTTATATCATGATTACATTATATTAATAGAATGATTTTACTTGCTGCCGATACCAAGAGAGCTGAATGCCATCACTAAAATATGCAATTTTTATTCGACATGAGGCTTTTCATGGCGCCGGGATATTCCGATCATACGGTTTTTTGACTATTTTTCTTCCTTTTATCCTGATTCTTCAACACCCTCTATCGCATTTTCGTAGAAAGCAATATAATCTTTGATAGGTGTAAATTCCTTCTTAGGTTCGGAATATCGCCAGACTGAATCCTTTATTTTCCTGTTTCCTGCAACCAGGAAGTAATAATGAGCCATGCATTCATATAGACAGTTTGACACCGTGGATGTGGCTTTAAGCTTGCCGTCGCTAAAGTCACTAAAGGGAAAATAATATATGGGCTTGTACCCAGGTTCATGAACAATGCATGCGTTCCTCGTTTTCAGTATCTCTTTCCAGTTAACCATGACAGTCAACATTTTGCCTGATCTGACCACACGGATTGGTTGAGTCACTTTAGTATAATCAATAACCACGCTGTCTGCATTCTTTTCTCCCATGATATGCTTGTTTCGTCAATCAATAAATAATTTATGAAAGCCGAATTATATGTGATTCACAGTTCTCTACCAAAAAACACATAAAGGTCATGCTTCCTCAAATACGACCGTAGTAAGTGAAGCAGCGTTGAATTCAATCTCGTTTGCAAGTATCCTTGCGTTATAATTTTCGCCTACTACACCCTCTATGAAGCCTAGTTGAAGGTTATCGCCTTCTGGAGCAGCAGCATGAAATAGATCAGGGCTGGCATTGCGGATCTTGCCCCAATTCCCCTCTTTGAAGGATGAGATGCAGAGATCCAGATATTCAATCGCAGCAGGTGGTGTTTGGTGATTTCCAGACTGAAACAAATCAAGCCTGTGGATTATCGATCCGCTGGCAAGTATGCATAAATTCTTTTTTATGGATGGAGACCGTATCAATTTACCAAGGGAGATGTGTGCATCAATTCCTAGGTCTGGGCATACTGATACTGGAACGATAGGAACATTCGCATCCCTAAATATGTGGAAAAGGGGGGACCATGCGCCGTGATCGAGACCCCAGTTGCCAACCGATCCAATCCTGATGCCATTCTTTACTCCAAGATTTATTATCTGTTCCGCAAGCTCAGGATAGCCCGGTGGTTCGTATTTCACTTCATAAAAATTTCGTGGAAAGCCATAGAAATCATATATCTGCTTTAATCTTGGTGTGGAAACAATTCCAAAAGAACCAGATGTATAGAAATGAGGTGTCATGATTACTGCGGCATCTATCTTCCCTGAAATTTCATTTCCAAACAATTCCAGAGCGGAAATGGTCGCTATGTGCTGAACACCGAGATCACCAATCAGCGTTGGCGTATTTGGAACAAAGGCGACCGCCTTGATCATACGCAGATAACTGCTGAAAGATAATAACATTTACTTTTAAAGCATAACCATATTTAATTTCTACAGATTTCTGGTGCTTTAATAATAATCAATCCGTGCAAACACTGTTGTTTCCGGAATGAAAAGATCCAATGCCCTCATTGTCCTGTATCCATTAACATAAGTAGTGGACGCAAAGCTTCCCTTATCTTGCTTCCAAAATCCGTGAGCTTATACGAAATCCTGCCTGATTCATTGATTTTTTCTATCAATCCACCTACCTGCAATTCCCTGAGTCGTTTAGAGATTATCGTAGAACTTGAAAAAGGAATGTCCTTCAATATCTCATTAAAATTCTTCTTATAACCACTGTTTCCAATAACTCCTATTATCATCATCGTGTATTTCTTTCCAATAAGTTCCAATATGCCCAGAGAAGGATCGACACATACCATTGTTCCGCTATATTCAATCATGCATGCCCTATTCCTGTTATTCATTCTAATGTCTGTGGGTTTGTCTTTCACCATATCCCATCTGTCAAGGTAAAAAATAGTTTACGTTTCCGCTTTAATATTTCTATGAAATACGAGATTATGGAAAAAAAGAACGTGAAATTAAGGATATACGGAATGACATGCGACGACTGCGTTTCCAAAGTTACAAATAGCCTGAAGCAACAGAACGGTGTTCTCGATGTAAATGTCTCCCTGAAGGATGGGACCGGCCATGTTGTGATTGACTCTGAGAAAACTGGCCCGGAAGCGTTGTTGAAAAACAGGGTATTCACTAAGCCATCACATTACAAGGCAACCCTTTCGGACGAGTAAACGGTGAAATATCTTGAGCATTGATATTCAGAAGTTTGATCTGGTTATACTAGGAAAGGGAGCTGCTGCATTCTCGGCGGCAATCAAAGCATCAGAATTGAGTAATGGAGAGATGACGATCGCAATGATCGGGACGGGACCACTTGGTGGTACATGTGTCAATGTTGGTTGCGTGCCCTCCAAGTACCTCCTGGAAGCATCGCATTTGGTTTTCAACCCAGGACATCCAAGAATGCATGGCATATATGAAACAGCAGTGAAGCATGATTTCAGTGAAGTAATGAACGGCCTGCGAGCGTATGTTGAGCATGCCAGGGATGCAAAATATGCCAAGGTTATAGAAAGTTATGATAATGTGAAAGTATTCGATGGCCTTGGAAAATTCGTTGATAGAAAGATAGTAAGCATCTTGGATCAAGGAGGAAAAGAACTTGCAAGAGTTTCTGGATCCAATATACTCATAGCCACCGGATCACACCCCACAGCACCTCCAATTGACGGCCTGGAGGAAACTGGATACCTAACAAGCGACACAATCTGGAACATGCAGGATCTTCTAGGAACAATTGCGATAATAGGTGGAGGAGCGATCGGGCTCGAACTGGGGCAGGCTTTCTTGCATTTTGGATCTAAGGTCACAGTTATTGAAGCACTTGATTCACTGCTTCCCCAGACTGAACCGGAAATTGGTTCCATGCTGAAGGCTAGGCTCGAAGTGGAGGGCATGAAATTCTACCTGAGAGCTAGGATAAACACTGTGAGCAAATCAGGTAACGGTAAAAGCATAGAGATAATAACACACAGAGGAAAGGAGATCGTCGAGGCAGATGAAATCGTCGTGGCCACGGGGAGAAAAGCAAACACTGACTTCCTGAATCTCGAAGCAGCTGGTGTCAAGACAGATCCAAGAGGGCTGATTCTGGCAACAGATACGATGAAGACGAGTGCTGCTGGGATCTACGCAGCCGGTGATTGTGTTTCAAAGAAGATGTTTCTTGAGACACTCGCTGCAAGGGAAGGTGTGGTGGCAGTAAGCAACATGTTCGGGGAGGAAATGAGGATAGACTATGATTCGACCACATGGGCTGTCTTTACCAATCCACAGGTTGCAGGTGTTGGCATGACAGAAAATGAATTCTCTAAAAAGAACGGTTCCTGCTCATGTCGGGTATTCTCGCTGGAGAACCTCACCAAGGCTAGTATAATCGGCGAAACCGACGGCATCATAAAGATCACTGTAAATCCTCTGGACAACAGGATCGTCGGTATGCATATCCTGTCTCCCAATGCCACTGATATAATTACAGAGGGTGCATACGCTATCAGGAATAAATTCATTATTGATGATATTATATCGACAAGCCATATCTTCCCGTCCATATCTGAGGGTATCAAACTGGCTGCTCAGTCCTTCATCAGGGATATTTCAAAAATGGCATGTTGCGTGGAGTGATTGTAATGGAAAATATAGAAATTGAATCACGGTTTACTTTTGGAGAAACTGTCGAGAAACTTCGTAGATCAGTAGAGGAAAACGGTCTGAAAGTGTTGGCTTCGATAGATGCTCAGGTAAATCTAAGCAGGATAGGCATAAAGATCGGAGGAAACCAGATCCTGGAGATTTTCCATCCAAATCTTGCAGCCGAGGTCTTTGGAAAAGATATCAGGGCAGGGATAATTCCACCACTCAGGATCTACATTTACGAGGATGCTGGTAAGACCTATGTGATCGCACAGAATGCTTCAGATCTATTCAGCAAATATAACGGGTTGTCAGATCTTGGTAAAAGGCTTGATCAGATGCTTGTTTCCATAGTGCATTCTGTAACGTAGCATGTAGCATCCCCGTTATCATATGAAATAAATTAAGGGGGAAATACACATAAAGTTAAATTTCCAATCTAATTTTGAATTTGATTGAATAATTAAAAGAGACGATTATTCGCTTACTTTATTTCGATGTGTTAAGATGACTGCCTGCTTCACAATAGATGCAAGTGCAGAAGGATCTATTTTGCTGTTTTCATAGTAATCCACCGCCCGAACAGTCCTGCTGTCCATTCTGGAATTGAATATATTTAGTTCATCCCTGATTGCAGCACCCTTTGGGAATGTCAGCCTGACAGATTTCTTCAGAACGTTCGCAATACATATTATCCCACCGGCAGACCACACTGGAACCCCTGCAGGGTTTGAAGGTTTTTTCCATTTTACCTCCTCAATAATTGAAGGATCAGCATTCTTGATTATTGTACGGAGATCAGAAAGGATCTGCCCTCTCCATTCATTGAAAGATGCGATTATTTTGTCGATCTGGCATGACGCAGATATTTCGTCGTTCACAACACCATGTTTTTCTATGGTGAATCCTGGTCTTTCCTTCAGGTTTTTCCCCTTTAAACGAATGCGCGTGATATTCTTCATAATGGAATCTCCTTTTCAACGGCACAAATTGTATCCAAATACAGTTTAAGATATTTAAAATGTCTGCTGTATACCTGACTTCTTTATTAATTGCAAATAGTCCCGGAACCCTTTGGCTAGATTTCCTTCAAATTTTAAACTATCAATTGTAATTAAGAGCCTGGTTGCAAGCAATGAATGAAGAAACGATTCAAACTGGCAATGGATCAGAAAGATGAATCTTTGTCTTTTCCCGATAAATGAACTTATACGATAATGCACCAAGCGTGCCGCCAGCAATCGGTGCCACCCAGTATATCCACTGGTAATACTGTTCCTTGAAAAGTATCCCTGAAAGTATTGCAGGACCAAATGACCTTGCAGGGTTGATTGAACCTCCGCTGACAGTTCCAAGCATGAATATCATTATAGAAA
The DNA here is from genome assembly GCA_002502705.1 of Thermoplasmatales archaeon UBA582. Taxonomy (GTDB): domain Archaea; phylum Thermoplasmatota; class Thermoplasmata; order Thermoplasmatales; family Thermoplasmataceae; genus UBA582. The sequence goes on from DAQB01000117.1 coordinate 7,170, forward strand.
CATATATTCCGATAACAACTGCAATTACAGCTGTGTTTGTAGTCCTTGATGTTATTCCCATTATAGTCCACAGGAAGAAGAAAGTCATTACGAATTCGCCAAAAAATGCAACATACGGCCCTCTAATACCAGGAATCGTTGCGCCGAACTGCACAGCATCGGCAGTGCTGTAACCAAACAGCACCGATACAGTTCCAGATGCGAGCACGGCGCCAAGAAGCTGCGAAATGATGTATGGAACAACATTTTTTCCAGGAAAGCGTCCAGCAACAAAAAGTGAAAAGGTTACCGCCGGATTGACATGGCCGCCGGACATATTAGCCANNCAGCCATAATTCCTATTGAAATTCCAAGCCCAAAAGTAACTGCCAGGTAGAAAAGTGTTGATGGATTCAGTGTCTGGTGAAATGCAGATATGAAAGCGACAACACTCCCAGGGCCAAACAGTACAAAGATATAGGTGCCAACAAACTCAGCTGCTGATTTCCTTAAAATCTCTGCCACTTGTTGGGCATTTAATCACTGCCATCCTATAAAGCAATCGATCAATATAATTGGTTTCAAGCAAGGTTCCTGGGTCATAACAATTGATGTCTTTTTCTGGCATCATAATTAAGGATCAACCAGATGTATTGAAGCAACTTCATTCTTACGAGGTTGAATGGTATCAGCATAATCATGGGTCTCCACCAACGATCAATACTGTTCGATGCATTATGTTTATCTCATATCAGATATTTTCTTGAAATTTTCTCGATCGTATCTTCAATAGCGGATGGGAGTGGGGTCTTTTTCAGCCTTAAACCTGCTTTTGCACCGTTTATGCGCAGGCAACTGTTTTTCAGAATCTGCAGTGTTTTGAATATATCATAGTTCAATGATGCCTCATACGCTGCAAGGGAACTGAACTCCTGCTTAAGTTCATCGTACTTCTCGCTCTCGTATCTTAATGAGTCGATTAGATCCTTAATTTTGTGGTATTCCCTGTTGAACTCTTCAATACCTGCATCATCGATGGAAATGAACGCCCTGATAAATCTCAGATCATTAATTCTGTCTTCTGTCATAATTAACCATCATTTCATCTATATGCCTTAACTTCTTCAGATCCTCGAGCATATCCGTAAGATTTTCCTGCATTTCAGAAACCTTTGATTTCTGCAGAATAATATCCCTCTGGAGAATCTCATTAAGCTGTCGCATTAAATCGATTTCTCGCGTTAACCTTTCCCTTATTTCAAGCAACTTCATTCACTCCCTTTAAAAGGAATTATATTCCTTTTGGCTGGTCCAGGGTTAGTATAGAATTTAACTGTTCGGTTTCATTCCCCTATTTAAGTAAATTAAAAAGAAAAAATGAATAGTCAGTTAAAACAGACATGTGTTTGGATCAAAGAAGTTTGAGTTCCTCTATCTTCTTCATAACCTCTGCGCCATGCTCTTTCGGTGATACCTTCTCATAAACATGAGCAACTGTGCCATTCCTGTCGATCAGGTAAGTAACCCTCTTATCTGAGCTTCCATTGAAAGTCCCGTAAGCTTCAGATATCTTCTTGTCTGAATCTGATACGAGTGTGAAGTTCAAACCATATTTATCGTGGAATTTCTTGTGTGAGTTGACCGAATCCACAGATACGCCGAGAACCTTGATTCCCTTCTTCTCGAACGCCGCATTGTTATCGCGGAAATTACAGGCCTCTGCAGTGCATCCCGGTGTGTCGTCCTTCGGGTAAAAATATACAACAACCGGTTTCCCCTTGAACTGGCTCAATTTCACCTTGTTTCCATGCTGATCCGGCGCCTCGAAATCAGGCGCTTTTACTCCAACTTTTAACAATTCGGACATGATAATGGATGTAATCAGCGATTAAATGTTTTGCTGTTTCAAAGATCAGGACTGTTTCAGTGAAAATGTCCTTACAGCCTCGCCGCTTTTAGATCTGATTTCAGGATCATAGTCCAGCATGGCTTTCCCGGTTGCTATGAACCTCCCGTTCTGGTCTGCAATGAAGACATAATCATCCTTCCTGATATCTTCAGACATAGAAAGGATTCCACGGGCGAATACATTGGCGCCGTTCAGTATATGCGGAACTGCACCATTATCGACCTTTATCACGCGCTTCGCCGGCTTGATAATGCTAAGGAAAGCTGGGGTTGGAAGCAGTTCCCCCTCTTCAACTGCAACCTCCTCCCTGCCTATATAATAAATGGATCTTCCCTTTGTCTCGTCAACCTGGAGATCACCGCTATCAGGCACGGAAAGACCCATAGACGAGAGCTTCTCCTGAAAGTGCTTGACGTCCTTTTTCGAAAGATAATGTTTGCTCACAGTTCACCTTACCAGCTGCTTCATTCTGAGTATCTTCTCGTTTATGCTTGCGTCCCGTGTCGCAATTATATCTCTTATGCCTTCCGCAAGCTTCTCACCGAGCATCATCTGCTCTGAGCTGAACCTCCACTGTTGATTAGTTCTCTCATTAAGGGATATAGTAAAGGCATAGTATATTGAATTGAACATGCTTGACTGACCTACAAGTTTTTCCCACTTCCTGAGCATCTCTGATCCACCGACTGAAAGATAATCCCTTACCATGTCTATGAGCATTGCGGAGTCAGATGACCATGGTTCCACTGCAACAAGACTGGATGCTTTGGATTGATCGATTTTCCTCCTGATCATTTCAATCTGCTTGAGTGGGTCGCCTGCCTGTGTCTTCAACGAATTCTGGTCGATGTCCGGAAAATATTCACTTAGTATATCCTTTCCATACTTTGGCCACAGTATTTCAAGGAGCTTCCTCGCACTTTTGGTATCAATTGAGACAGGCCCGTTCTGCTCAAGGTATTTTTCCAGTATCTTCGATTCCTCCGGATCGAACATTTCACCAAGGAAAGCAGAGGTTGAATTGAATACCATTCCTTCAAGCAGGTAAAGACCTTTGGACAGTGCTATCTTCTTTCTGTATTCACTGACATTCCTTATGAAATTCCTCGCCTCAAGCTGACCGGAAAGGTATTGGTTCAGGTACTGGGCAGGTATTTCACTGGAGACATCCTCAAGGAATGGCACCTGAATGGAAATAGTCCTGGAGATATCAGGGACAAGCATATGTCTAAGAAGGATCCTGATAACATTGCTCTTTGAGTCCTGGTACACCTTTATCTGTATCTGGTTGCCTATATTCAGGTTCATGTAGTCTCCCGAGGTACCGAATATTATCTCTTCCTCGTTGACGGAGAGATCATCCGTCTTCTCAGACTGGAATGCATCCAATATGAATTCCCTTGGAGGGGGGTTGCCCTTGCAGCTTGCAATGTAATAATGTTCAGAACTGTATACTGATACCTTCTTCGTCTGCACCAAAGAGGAGAACGAGAGCATTCTCCAGACTGTGCTAGAAAAGTTCTGCACTCCAGCCAGAACCATCGGATCGGTGCTGCCTCTCTTTGCATAATCAACATTTCCATATGGAGTTGAGATCAGTCCCATTATCGGGGCAGATTCAGATTCCATTACACGATATGTCTCGCCTATTGCACTGAGGAACTGATCCGCTGATCCTGAAAGCTTTCCTATCGCGGGTCCTGAAATACGCGAAAGTTTCTTCTTGTATGAATCGAATGGACATAGAATTGAATTATCCATGCAGTCCGGTACAAGTGATAATAAATTATCAGGTTTAGAGAAGAAATCCTGGAGCTTCTGGATGAATTCTGATTCCTTTTCCTTTGACCTGTATTTTAACTTCATTTCAATTTTACTTTGTGTCAAGCATCCTGATGGCTTCAGCATTTACTGTGACGGGTATTGGAACCATAGACTCTATTAGCTGCACGGTAACCTCTTCCTTTGCGGTGTCTATAGACATTATCTTGGCCTTCTCCCCCTTGAAAGGCCCGTCTATCAATTCAACGAAGGCACCAAGCTCCAGCCCTGTAACAGCAGGCTTTGGTTCAAGGTAGTGCTCTATTTCCTCGATCGATATCTCGCCTTTCACCTCTCCCTTGTATCCGCGTATGCCCTTGCCTATGGAGGGAATCCTGTCTGGATGCATCGTTTCGACGAATATATACCCCTTAACTTCCTTCGGTGCCATTATTGCAAGGATCTCGCTGGTTGCGTTCTTGATAACAGCATTTCTCTCCTCTTTGTCCTTGTCCCCCTTTTTAGCCAGGTCCCGTGCAACAGATATTTCGTTTCCGACCGTCGTCTTTACTGCAACAATGACCGGTATAAGTGTAATTGTAAAGCTTCCTTCGAATCTGTTCTCATTATCCTGCGACGTTATCGCGATGGATACAGTTGCACTGTCATCCTTGAATGCACCTTTTGGCGTTGCAACGACCAACCTGACATCCCTCTGCTCGGTCTTTTCAAGAGAAAAGACAGATGATATGCCCTTGTTCTCACTTGGTGAAAGAGTGAACTCCTCCTTCTTCTGGGTGGATGATGCACCCGACAGTGAAAAAAACCATTCTATCAGGTCATCCCTCTGCTTGAATTTCACCGATATACTGACCGTAAACGTCTTCTTCGCTGTGCCTGTATTCCTTACAAGCAGTGATGTATCAACTGAGGTACCGCAGCCAACCATCCTGTCTTTCAAGGTACCTTCTATCCAGCCTTTAGTTTCAGTTTCTTGCATTAAATTCACCTACGGAACATGGAAAACAAAACCCATCAGATAATATATCAGAAAGCCAACAAATCCAAGAAATACAATGCCAGCACCCGTTATCAGGAGAACCTTCTTGTATTCCTGCTCGTTCGGTTTCTTCGCCATCTTGAGTATCCTGGCGTACTTTCCCTTTCCTATTCCGCCAACCTTCCTCTCAAGGCGTTCCTGAATTTCTATAGCTTTCTCTTCCAACGGCATCTTAATCCCGTACCCCATTCAAATTTAACAGATAAAATCTTTGATCTTGAATTACGCTCTTTCTAACTTCCTCTTTTTTCACTCACTGAATAAAAGAGACATTTAGAAATAAATACAAAAAGACAGAAAGGCGTAAGAATTGTGCCTGTGGTTCACATTACTTAGGAGGTGATCCATCCG
>DAQB01000015.1 GCA_002502705.1 Thermoplasmatales archaeon UBA582
TCAGGAAGGCGTTTCCAGCTTCTACTGCTACCGGTGATTTCTGCTTTGCAATATACTCAGACTTCGAATCCTTCTGATTGAGAAAGAAGCCAGATCCTGCCGCTGGATTAATGAAGAATGCCATTTTCATTGATATTACCTATGTTAATGTTACAATGGCCACTGCGCCATCAAAGTTGTGAACCATTGCGACTATTTCCCAGTCCTTGACCTTCTCATAGGAAAGCAGTGAAATATATATTGGAACCCCGGAATTTGCACTGAATGACCTTGAAAGTATTTCCCCCGATCCGGTGTATGCAAGCGTTAGGTTTTCCAGCTTTATTGTGTAATTGAAGGTATTGGGTGCTATTGAATAAAGTGTGATATTCTCCTCTCCTATTGAACTGTAAAGAAATGTGACGTTTACGGGTGTACCGGGTTTTCCATTCCTAATAAGAGGATTTGAGTTGGAGAAAGAGAGATCTGTGCTTGAATTTATTTCCATGATCATGAAAGTGCATTTAATTACTGAAGTACCAGAATAAGCTGATATTGAGTAATTATGTATGCCAGTAGTGTTTATTGAATATGTGCTAAGTGCAAGCAGAAAGCTGGATGTTTTTCCTGGATAGATGGATGGCGAATTTGAAAAAACCGTAAACGGTATTGCAGGATTGATATTGAAAGCCGGAACGATTATAGAACTTGAACTATCCGTGAGGGATATGTTTAAAGTTAAATTCTCACGGCTGCCATTTGTTAAAAGGTAGGTGTTCTGGTTCATATGCATATCAAAATTCGTCGGAACTATGTGGACAGGTATTGGAGCCATTCCCGCAACTACGAAGAAGACCGAGAGCACTATTGCCAGCCTGCTCTTTCTGCTCAGGGATTTCAGGGCATAAAGCGGGGTTGGGCCCTGGATCCCGAGAACTATTGCAAATACGAGAATTATGAACCATGATGGGTAAATAAACGATAACCCTGCAATTACAATTATGGAAACATAACTTGCAATTTTCGAATAATCAGGTTCAAGAGATGAAAAGATCAGGCCCCCATCTAAGTAACCAAGGGGAAATGCATTGAATGCGTTTATTACTATCCCCACCCAGCCTGCGTATGATAATAAGTTAAGTGCAACAGTCTCCGGGGTGAACCTGAAAAATATCAGCGAAAATATTATTGGAAGGCTAAGCTTTGTCACGGGCGAGTTTACAGGTATCAATAAATGTGATGAGCTGGGTATAAGAAATAGACCGATGATTAGGAAGAGTGTTGAAAATGAAAAGCCTAAGATCAAAGGGTACAGTCCAGATTTCAACATTGACCTTTTTGAAAGGAACGGCTGAGACTGACTTATGATTGATCCCATTGTCCCAAGGCCAATAGGATCCGGTATCAGAATCGGAAGTGAGTAATGCATCCCTTCTGTCTTGAAGGCAATGTACCTGCCAACCTCCCTGAATAGGATTATGCTGAAAATGGGCGAAACGAAGAAGACGAAGACATAGCTTATATTATAGACAACAGAAGTTTCCCCTGTAAAAGAGACTTGATAAGAATAACCCGCATAAAATACTGTAATAATCGATAATAAGAATAGAACAAGCTTAATTCTTTTTGAGAATAATGACTTCTTCGATCCATATGACTTCCTGCTCACATAAATACGGTATGAATATTCATTACCCGTAAAAGCTGTAAATCCAAGTTTTTCTATTTTAGTTAAAAATTTTCTAAATGTTTCCAGGTCTGCTTTTTCGCGGTCTTTTAGAATGAGCACTGCAGAATCATCCGAGATATCCTCGGTGCTTATAGCAAAATAACTAGATGCGATAGAAATAACTTGTTCGATATCGTTATTTTGCTTCATTCACTCTTTGCTTCTATTCGTAATCATGCTTATTAACTTTGCAGTATCGAGATTGCTGCTGAATTCCACCATGAATTTATTTCCATTAAGTATCCTGATATATTTCCCTTCAAACTTCCTCATGAACTGAATTGCGTCAAAAGATGGGCTGATAAAGAGTTTTTTACTCTCATTCTGATCTGAATTCGTAATCAGGTAGGCGTATTTCTTTTCAGATGATGCAATTTTTGAAATCAATTTCAATTCCTCTTCCTTCAGCGAAGCATCAATATGTCTTAACGGAAATGAACCATCTTCAATTTTTCTTGAACTTTTAATAATATCATTCACCCTTGCCTTGAGGAGCGTTTCGAGCTGTTTTTTCACTTCAATAAGCTGGTTGAAAGTTTTGCGGAAAGTTTCGTCCACTCTATCCTCTTCGACTCCAAGATCAAGCTGTATGGATCGAAATGACCTGTATACCTTCTGCGTACGCATCAGAGCAGCCTCACCTGCGGCAAATATGATTCTCTGGATACCTTCCTGAACGGTCTCCGTACGGATAATCTTTATGAAACCAAGAGCATTGATATTATCCAGGTGCGTACCACCGCATCCTTCCGCATCGATGCCGTCAATCTCAACTACCCTGAGCTTACTGTCCAGTGGAACACCGCCCTGGAATAGTGAAAACCCAAATTTGTCAAGTGCTGAATACCATTCCATATTTCTTACTATGATCTTGGCACCTTTTGAAATAAGTTCAAGGCAACGGTTTTCAATTTTTTCCACATCCTCGTCTGTAAGCTTGGAGAAATGCGTAATGTCTATTCTGGATTCATCCACGCCTTTCTGTGCACNNGAATCTCCCGTGTGACTGCCAGTAAGAGATGGGTAGCAGAGTGATGGTACATCAACCTCTTCCTTCTGAATCTGTCGATATGGCCCTTAATTCTAGTTTTTTCTGGTACATCAGAGTCAACATGGTGGATAATTGCCTTCCCTACTTTTTCGACATATGTTACATTTACCCTCTTATTCCCGTAATCAAAATATCCCAAATCGCATGGCTGGCCCCCGCCCTCAGGGTAAAACGCGGTCTGGTTTGTTATAAGGATGCCGCCTGAGCTGTAAAGTACCAGACCCGTAAAATCAGATATCTGTGTGTCG
>DAQB01000014.1:0-429 GCA_002502705.1 Thermoplasmatales archaeon UBA582
GAGCAGTGATACATTGTACATATCGCCAGGTCCTTCTCCTGCCTATGTCGATGATTTTAATCCATTCAGTCCATATAATCCACCATCTGGTATAGATTCTCTGTTCTACGAGCCCTTGTACCAAATTAACGCCTATAATGGAACCGCAATACCATGGCTTGCGACAAATTATAGTTGGAGTGCCAATGATACCGTTCTCACATTCCACCTCAGGCAGAATGTCACATTTTCAAATGGAGATCCTTTTAACGCTACCGATGTTGTTTTCACATTCAATATGGAAATGCAAGATATCAACGAATATTCCTATCTTTCCAGTGTAAAGGCAATGGGGAATTACACTGTCATTTTTAACTTCAAGACCGCTGATGTTCCTGACTTTTACTATATTGCCTCGAACTGGATTCTTCCTGAGAGTCAGTGGCAGGG
>DAQB01000014.1:445-9150 GCA_002502705.1 Thermoplasmatales archaeon UBA582
ATTACTGGCAGCCAAATGAACCACATATACCAAAAATTGAATACATTGATTACACAAGTAACAATGCTCTCGTTCTTGCTCTTGCTGATGGTCAGGTTGACTGGGCACCTGTTTTCTCCCCAAACATAACATCTCTGTTTGTGAACAAGGATCCGACATACAACCACTACTTCTTCCCACAGGGCCAGACAGTCAACCTGCTTACAAATGATCTTGAATGGCCATTCAACCAGTCATTTTTCAGGGTTGCTTTAAGCCTGTCAATAAACAGGACGCAGATTTCCAGCATTGGAGAATACGGATATGAGCTGCCTGCAAATGCTGCAAATATAATGCAGCAGCAGGAATTCTGGCTTAACAGCACAAATCAGAATCTTTCAAAAAGTTTGGCTCAGTACAACACAAGCGAGGCGCTTTCAATACTGGAAAGCCACGGGTATTATATGAGTGGTGGTCGACTCTACGCCCAGAATGGCACGGAGATACCCACCATTACGCTCATGACTGTTGCCGGTTATACAGACTGGGATTCCGACGTGTCCATAATATCACAGAACCTCAAAAGCATAGGTCTAAATGTTAATATAGTTACGCCTACCAGAACCGAGGTTACTCAGGATATCGCCACTGGGAATTTCCAGATGGCACAGGAAGTCGTGACCAGCGCAGGCCCCAACCCCTGGTATGACTATACTGGAATTGGTGGTCCTGTTCCAGCGCTTGGAACAGCGGCGCTAACCAACGAGATGAGATGGAACAGTTCTGGCACAGGTTTCTATAGAGCATACGAGTCGTTAGNNCAGGAGTGATGCTGAAAGATATGCCAGTCATATCGCTGGTCTATTCTGCCGACTGGTATGAATATGTCAACAAAACCATAGGTGGTTTTGTTACCCCAAGCAATAATTACTGGATACCTCTTTCGTGGGACCCTGGGATAATGGAAGTTGTTGCACTGCATCTCTATGTAAAATCGTCGCCGTCAAAATCCACATTTGCATTGTCTGCCGATGACTACTATATAATCGGTGGCGTAGTGGCTGCTGTGGTTGTAATAGGCGGAGTCTACGGGACAATGGTATCAAGGTCAAGAAAGAAGAACGGAGGGAAAGGCAAAGAAAAAGAGGAATAGATACATTGACACTTATTTACCAAGAACATAATCTTTTATTCACTTTAAAGTTCTTTACTTCATGTGGCATGAGAACTTTCATGGCCTATGAATTATCAATAATACAGGGCGGATAGAGAAATATGGCAGATTATCCACAAAATATTGAAAGTAAAATAACTGGCGGGAACAACGAAATGAGTTCAAACGTGAGGCGTAAGCCAGGTATTCCCTATGTATACATAATAAAGAAGACTATCACATTTATCGTAGTCTTATTTTCTGCCCTGACAGTTAATTTTATACTTCCAAGATTGCTTCCCGGAAATCCTGCAGAAGTTGTGTACTCAACGCTCGTAAGGGAGGGTGCAACATCCATAAGTCCCGCTTATCTGCACCAGCTTGAGGTCGAGTACGGAATATCCAATGCTCCCATACTGGTTCAGTACTTCCATTATCTCGTGGCTCTCTTCCACGGAAATCTTGGCGTGTCCCTCTCATATTTCCCTGAACCGGTTTCATCAATTTTGCTAACTGCACTTCCGTGGACTCTCTATCTTGTTGTGACTGCAACGGTTATATCATTCTTTATGGGGAACAGACTTGGAAGATATGCGGGACTCAACAGGAACGCAAGGAAGGATGTGATAATAGATATAACAACACTATTCTTTCAGTCATTCCCTGCATTTGTTCTCGGTTTCATACTTCTCTTGATATTCTCTGTTGAGCTGCCCCTCTTCCCAATTGGAGAAGCCTACGGGAGATCTGTTACCCCGGGTCTAAACTTTCCATTCATTGTGAGTGTGATATATCATTCAATACTTCCGTTGCTTACCATCATTCTTACATCACTGGGAGGTTGGGTGATTGGATTGAGGAATAATATCATCCCATCACTGAACAGCGATTTCATCAAGTTTTCCAGATCACTGGGATTCAGGAAGAGCCAGATCAACAGGATCGCTTACAGAAATGCTCTTCTGCCAAACCTTACAGGATTTGCAATGTCTCTTGGATTTTCTGTCACCGGTGTCCTTTTGGAGGAGGAGATATTCTCATACCCCGGTATAGGATTATACATGATCACAGCAATAGATTCACTGGATTACCCTTTGATACAAGGCATATTCCTTCTGGTAATTATAGCTGTTCTTGTTGCTAATTTCATTGTTGATATCCTCTACGGCATCCTAGACCCGAGGATAAGGCAGGAGGTTGGATGATATGAGTATGGAAGCCACAGTAGGTTCCAAAATTAAAAAACAGTCCCTCTTTGATGCCATAAGTGCATTCACTCACAGTACAACCATAAGACTGTTGTTGGGTAACAGGAAATCTAAAATTGGCCTGGTAATACTCATCGCATACATATTCATAGGCATTTTCGGTGGACTCTTAAGTCCATACAGTCCTACTGCATATGAATTTGCGGCAAATCTCCCCCCTTCACTTGCACATCCTCTGGGTACCACAGCATACGGTCAAGACGTTTTCTCGCAGATCCTCACCGGAATTGGACCAACACTTGCCGTGGGCTTTCTTACCGGCATAATAGCNNTATCCGTACTTGCGGGACTGTCCGCGGGTTTTTCATCCGAGGGAGTGAGTTCTGCCATAAATGCTGTTACCAATGTATTCCTTGTCATACCTGGAATCGTAATCATAATGCTTTTCGGAGCCTTCTTCCTGGGAGATCACACGTCTCTTGGATATATTGCCATGATTGCAATCCTATCCCTCACAGGATGGGCTTGGGGGGCACGTACCCTGAGATCTCAAGCACTTTCCACGGCAAAGAATGATTTCATAACTTCATCTCTTCTAATAGGAGAAAAAAGATTGAGCATAATTTTCAGGCAGATAATAAGGGCCATGTTACCTATAATCGTTTCAAACTTCTTTTTCACTGCAATTTATGGCGTCATGGGCCTGACCTTTGTGGAGTATCTTGGTGTGGGTAATCTTCTTGAAGTAAACCTCGGAACGACACTATACTGGGCAATAAATAATCAGGCATACATTACCGGAGAATGGTGGTGGATAATGCCCCCCAGTATACTCATTTCTCTCCTGATGTTTACTTTTGTACTGATAAATTTTGGAGTTGACGAGGTCTCGAATCCATCGCTGAGGAAATATTGATTCTAAAATCCTAAAATTTTACGAATTCTCAAAATTTTTTAACTTTTCATTGGCATGGGAGCAGCCTCTTTCCATTCTGGATATCTGATACACCGGTAATAATGCACTGGATTATCTTTAGCTTGCACAAAATCAGGATGCGTAACCTTACACTCCGGGGCAGCAAATGGGCACCTGTCAGAAAAGAGGCAACCTGTTCTAGGAGACCTGAAGTCAAGCGATGTTCCTGGTATCCTCATCACTTTATCCTTCGGTATGCCGATCCTGGGAATACTACCTATGAGCAAATAGGTATATGGATGGTGTGGGCTAGCTAGTAGCTCTTTTACATTCCCCATCTCGACAAATTCTCCTCCATACATTACGCCAATCCTGTCAGCAATCTCAAAAAGGATGGATAGATCGTGTGTTATGAAAACAATGGTAAGGTTAAGCTTCCGCTGAATGCTTTTGATGTCCCTGAGAATCTCATATTCCACAAGTACATCAAGACCTGTAGTTGGCTCATCGAAAATTATCAGGGTGGGATCAAGAAGCAGCGCCATAGCGATAACGACCCTCTGCCTCATCCCACCACTCAGTTCATAGGGAAAAAGCCTGAGGACAGATTCATTGAGGCGGACAAGAGAAAGTTTGTCCACAAACTTCCTGTGATAATCTTCCATATCTATATTGTGGGCCATGAAAAGATCAATGAACTGATCTTCAATTCTCCTCACCGGATTAAGGGAGTTCATTGCGGCTTGAGGTACATATGACATTCTTTTTCCCCTTGACGATCTTAACTTGTTTTCCGAATAATTGTAAATGTTCTCGCCGTTGACCTCAACCGTACCATGGGTAATCTCGCCTGGATAGTCAAGCATTGAGAAAACAGCCTGTGCAACGGTGCTCTTGCCAGAACCAGACTCTCCAGCNNAGCAATGCCAAAGATTTCTCCACGGGAAACATTGAAATTCAGATCACTGAGTATGTCCACAAATCCATCGCTTGTGTGGTATCCCGCCGAAAGTTCCTTTACCTTCAGGACCTGTTCACCATACACAACTGATCCAGTGTCTGTTCCACCGTATGGCTCAATTCTCTTATACGGATCCGGGGCTGCCTGGATGAGGCTCTTAGTATAATCTGTTCTGGGATTTGCCAGAATCTGGGAAGTGGGCCCCTGTTCAACAACAGAACCATTTTCTATTACATAGATTCTATCCGTCAGGTAGCTTACTGTATTCAGATCATGTGTTATGTAAAAGAAGGAAAGGCCCAGTGTATCCCGAAGCTTTGTTATGAGAGAAAGGATATCTATCCTCACCGACATGTCAAGCATGGACACAGGTTCATCTGCTATGACGACCTCCGGTTCCAGGGCAAGGACTCTTGCAAGGTAGACTCTCTGCCTCTGTCCACCGGACAGTTGATATGGAAATTTCTTCCTGTAGTAATGTGCCGGATGAAGAGTAACCATCTCAAGAAGTTCATCAACTCTATTGTCCATGTTGCCCGAGTATCTGTGAAGAAGAAGAGGCCTCTTTATATGCCATTCCACGTCGTGGTTTGGATCCAGGGATGCATAGGGATCCTGAAAAACCATTTGCACCTTCTTTCTGTATGCACTGATTTCCCGACTCTTCTTGAAATCTATGGGTTTTCCATTGTAAAGGACTTTTCCTGAATCTGGTTTGTGCATTAATACGAGAGTTTTTGCAAGTGTGCTTTTACCACTTCCACTGGCACCAACTATTCCCACAATCTCCTTGCTATTAAGCTCTACGGTGACCCTATCAAGAGCAACGACATTTTCCCTGCTCAGGTAACCCGTCCTCTTCACGAATACTTTTGTTATTTTTTCAGTGGAAATTATAGACATACATTTTCACCCATTGGTTATCCCGCTACTATATCTTCTCTTCAGTCATCCAGCGAAGATTATCAGGAACCCCATTGTTTTCTGACAATCTTGAGAATATAAGTGCGCTTGGCCTGAGCTGTCTCTGTTTTGTTCTCAGATCAACGCCGAAAAGGCCAAATTTCTTCGAGAAACCACTGGCCCATTCAAAATTATCCGTCAGTGCCCAGTGAAAATATCCCTTAAGGTTCGCCCCGTCCTCAATGGCTCTTTCTAGCTGGCTGATGTGTGAAACCAGGTATCTCGGGCGGAATTTGTCCGTAGCATCAGCCATGCCATTCTCAGTCACCATCATTTGAACTGAATATCTTTTCTGATATTCCATAACAACATTGTAAATTCCTTCAGGATATATTTCCCAACCGGTCTCACTTACGGATCTACCGTCTAGGGAAAGAGGCTGCTGACCTGTAGCGTGGCCGTATCCGGGAACTATCTCCCATCCGGCGCCATTACTCCTGACCATATCTCTACTGTAGTAATTTACACCTATCCAGTCCGTCTTTCCAACCATGTCGTCCATGATATCAGGAACACCGGATTCACCACCATCCTTGGTAGAGAGCCACTGACCATCTCCCCTGATGATGTAATCAAAAAATGAGAAGCGTATATTGTATCTTGCCAGCTTAACTGCCTCCTCATCCGACGGAGAGAGAGGCTGAAGGTCCCCATTGGCGTAAATAACTCCAACAGGTTTCTTTGATATTCTCTTTATAAGGTCATATGCCCTGGCGTGTGCCTCTGCAAAGTCTCTCTTTCGCTGATCGGTTGCTTTCCTACTTCGGTCCGTGGAACAGTATTGGAATACCATGTTTGGTTCATTCATTGTTGACCACATATCGGCCAGATCATCGAACTTCCATGCTATATACGCTGCATACTTCAGATATTCCAGTGTTACTTCTCTGTCAAATGATCCCCCAAGTGCCCTCTCTTTCTGATCATATGGTATGCGAGAAGGATCGTTCAACCAAATGGGGATCGACCAGTGATACAGGTTTATGATGAGAAATTTATTACGGTTCTTCCAGTCCTCAAATATCCTCCTGTAATGGTTTAAAGCGGCTGAATTCGCTATTTTGTCAAGTTTTTCCAGCTCATTATCTTCTATTTCAGCAGATATCATCCTTCCCTTGCTGAATTCTGCATTCAGCTTCACATCATAGGTTGGCTTTGGAAAAATTCTTGACCACTCGATGCCCAGCCTGGCCGCATTCATCCCAATGGATGAAGCCAAGTCATGATCTTCTTGAAACTTGTCCCAGTATGCAACCCCATTTTCCGGTAAATCTCGGGATACATAGCCAAGATCCATATTCCTCCTATCATGACACCACGCATACCAGTCTGAATTTGTATCCGGATCTGATAAGCCCATTTCAAATTGAAAACCGCTTTCAGAAAAACCTAATTTAAAACCATTGGGTAACATTCCTATCGATTATTCCGTATATTATTAAAACATTATCTTAAACACTATTTAGTAGTATTCCTACTGTTAACTGAAACAGATCATTTTCCATACTGCATTTTCAGCGTGATCTTAGACATTCTGACATCCTCTATTACCGCGGTTTTGCCACCTACAGAGTATGTGCGATCAGCGCATTCGAGGAAAAATGTCTGTTGGACTCCTGGTAGAACCTTAGTTCCAGTCACTTTCCCAATCAGATGAATTGCTGTTCCGTTCATAATTCCATCTACTTCGCCTGACAAAGATATATTGTCCTTGATGAAAGAATCTATGATCTCGCAGGTAAGCCAGATATTGTTCAGGGTGTAATGACTTAACTTTGGAATTCTAAGTGTGTCCCGGTTGTTCTGCCATACCATCAAATAAAAATAATAACTGAGAAGATGAAGCATCTTATTATCATCAAAATATATGGCATAATCTTCCGGGTCGTCAGCAATGCCCAGATCAACAAGGCCAAGGGCCCTATCCACCATTACTATTTCTGCAGCACGTCCTGCTCTCCGGTTAACAATCACGTCACTCGGAATCAGGTTGATCGTTTCCTGATCAACATCATCAAACACAACGAGTGCCACCGTAATCCCATGATCAGATGCATTTCGGATGGCCTGGAGGTTATTTCTAAGTTTTCGTCGATCTACCGATAGTATTATTTCGCTTCTGGCCTGATGAACCATCGATTCTATTCTAGCGTCTATATTTTGTGGACCCTCAATTGTCCATATATAATACGCCTTAACTGGTTTGATGCTTTTAATACTCTCTATTTCTACATCAAGTCTCTTCACAAATTTATCCATGTCATTTACATATTTCCCAAGGGAAGACTGTACGGGAATAGCCCTGTACAGCTTTTTCCTGCCTGATGTTGATTCTACAAATCCTTTTCTTGAAAGCGACGAAAAAACGTCATAAATCCTGGGCTGAGGAATTCCAGACAATTTAACAACCCCTGACGCCGTCTGAGGACCGTGGACTAGCAAAGCAATAAGGACCTTGCTTTCATATTTGCTTAGTCCAAACCTCATAAGGTCCTGTTCAAACTGCTCTGCATTATCCATTGTCCACATAATTCCCGTCTGGCTTAAAAATTTGGTTCTTCCCATTTCAGTGTTAGTGATTTTATCAAATATTTGGATATATTATTTCCTGGGTGAATGCCAGGTATATTCAACATTGATCGAACTTAAAATGAAAAAAATGCCATAAGATTTAAACTGTGTCCGCTGAATCTGGTTATGCCGGATTCAGGTGTAGGGAGGGGGAGTTGCGTGAAACTGCCCTGGAGGCCTTGAAATAAATCTCCCCTGATTCATATGGCCCATTGGCACTTTCTTCTCTGTGGGAGAAGTAATAGGTGTATGCCATGGAATCTTCTCTCCCCGCACAGGGATGAGGGCAGGAAGTGGTATAATTCTATGGTTGGGAGTGGACACACACAGGGAGATGCATTATGAAGAGGTACAGGATGAAAAGAGGAATGTCCTGTGGCATGGCAGAATATATACAGGCACGGATTAATCTCGTGAATCCTGCTCAATACAGTTACGCAATCTTCATAATATGTGGTATTATTCCAGGAACAACCGGTCAGTCTCCACGCGCCTTTACGCTTGGCTGGGACTTAGCTAATATATTGCAGCAAATATTGCAGCGGAAGTAAAACTATGAATACAGCAATTTGTGAAGACGTTCCACACGATTAAAATAGTGCATCAAAACATAGTGCAAAAGCGAAAGTCAGATTGCATTGCCGTTCAGCTTAGCCTTGACAATTCTTGGAAGACTGTACCTGCTTTTAAACGGATGTATAAGTGTCACCTGGTATCCTAGCAGGCTTTCTTTCAGTTCACTGAAAAGATTTAACATTTCCTGAAAATTCTCCACAGCTACCAGAATAAGGATAGTCCCATAAAAATTTTCCTTGAAGGAAACATAGCTGGATTTAAGAATATCGAGAACTTTTTCTTTTATCTCATTCCTCCTCATATCTCCGTGATTTATGGAAACTATATAGAAAAGAGGATTTACACCGTTGTATCCGTTGAAGATAGGTTCACATGAAA
>DAQB01000017.1:0-4615 GCA_002502705.1 Thermoplasmatales archaeon UBA582
TTTATCTTGAAACCTACCTGCATCAATGCATTCATTGACAGAAAACCTAATGGAACAAGGTTCCCGGATTCAAATTTGTCACCAATTACAAGAACCAAGAATCTCCCTTTGTCAAGAATCTCAAAGGATTTCTCTCCGATTCTCTTAAGATCGTTCAAAAAATCATCCACCGTGGATCTGTTAGAGAGATCCTGTGGGTCTTCACTGAACCTTATAATATTGTGGTATGGAGGATGCAGGAAAACAATCTGTACTGTCTTTATATTATATGATTCAAGTAAACTGAGAAAATCAAGGGTCAGCGTATCTCCATGATGAAGTTCCGTCACAACACCATTTTGAATGCCTAATTCCTTCGTTTTAGAACCTACTTTGCTCACTACATCACTGTTTAATTCAATTCCAATGGCATTCCTATGCATCCTTGCAGCTTCAAAGAGTGTAGTTCCGCTTCCGGCAAATGGATCAAGAACCCAGTCGTTTTCTTTTGTATACCGCATCAGAAATTGTCTCGGTATTTCTGGTATGAAATTCCCCCAATACCAGGCAAGATTTTCAGGTGGACTGACCCTCCTGTCGGAAATCCAGAGACTGTCAGTCCTGATATGATTATAATTCTTCCATTGATTGAGGTTAATATCGTTTATTTTAGTAGTTCTCGTCTCCGATAGCGCTTTCTTAAGAGATTTCAGGTAATATTTTGCCCTTTCAGCGGTATATGAGGCGCTGGCCTTATCAAGATACATTTTGAAGAAATCCAGTGCCACATTTTTCTGGTTTTCCGGGTCTTTTATTTTATCCCTTTGATCATAAAGATCAAGGTCTTTCTGGATGAGATCAATTTTTTCCCGTATTTCGCTGATGGTATTCAGCGAAAGTAGATCTTCTGCGATTTTAATTCCTTCGTACGATTCGATCATTATCTTATTTGCTTTTGTATTTGGTGTCTTGGTTTTCTTAACTTTCGATCCCTCCGAACGGGAAGATTTTGATCTCAACTTAAACGCCTCCTGAATGCAACCTCTGCTTTTTGTGGAATTTAATGGGCAAACCTTAAACCTTTTTGCATTATATGTTCTTGCCTCTTAAATGATGTCGAAAATATATTTTCCTCTGCAGGCGGTGACGATCACGTTTTTAAGTTACGTAAAGAGGATGTTTAGAAATGCCAGATAATGCAGGAGCTATCGTAGAGGTCCTGAAAAGTAGAATTCTGAAATATTTCCCTGACCTGAACATTGAAAATTCAGTTCTCATTGACAGCGGATGGGATAATCATGTGTTGATAATTAACAATGAAATCGTTTTCAGGTTTCCAAAAAACAGTATCCAGGTTTCGAAGTTGTTGACGGAAATGAGATTGTTGCGATCTTTAAAGGATTTTCCATTCGAAATTCCAGACTATTCCTATCTTGTAAATGAAGGAGATGTGTTTGGCGGATACAGACTGATCCATGGTAATCCCTTGAATTCAGTAAAAAAACTTTCAGATTCACTTCTGAAGGATTTCAGCATCCTGTTTTCATATCTTTGGAGCATCAAGCCTGAAAAGTGTTCTGAAATTGGTGTTCCAATACATTCTCCAGTGACATGGTTGAAGCACCTGAATGGGTTAATCAGTACTTTTTCCGACTCGCTTAACAGATTTATTCCTGCAGATTTTTTTCGTTCGTTGAAAGACCTTTCTGCTGATATTCTTTCAGACATGGACGAGAATGATTTCAGATTAATTCATGGTGATCTTTATAGAGAGAATGTAAGGATAACTGATAGTGGAAATCACATCGCTGGTATCATAGACTGGTCTGATGCTTCATTTGGTGATATTGCTCTCGACATAGCTGCTGTCTCAATGGATTTTGACCTGACAGATCTGTTTCCCATTCTTGGAAAGATTAAAGGCCCTCTTAATGTGAATTCTATAAGAAGAATTAAGCTGTATCAGATAATCGAACCTCTTTACGCCGCACATTATTTCTCGGATGTCGGAAATATTGAAGAGATATCGAGGAGGTGCCGAATTATAACAGACAAATGGATAAATGATGTTGAATTCAGAAATATTTATAACATAAATGACGTTAAAGACCTATGGCATACGAAGCAGAAATAAGCAGAACAAACCCGTCTCTAATATTGTTTTTGATAGATCAATCCAGATCTATGAGTCATAAACTCCCTGGTGGACAGAGATCGAAAGCGCAGGAAGCATCAGACGCAATTAACAGGCAGATTGGCGATTTTGTTCTCAGGTGCACGAAAAGTGATGGTATCAGGGATTATTTCCACATAGGCGTTATTGGCTATGGTTTTGTTACTGGCAAAGCGGATTCAATATTGAAAGGTGAAAAAGTCCATCCAATATCTGAGCTAGCAGCGAATCCTCTCAAGACGGAAAAAAGGAAGATGAAGGTACCTGATGGATCCGGAGGTGACATTGAAGTGGATTACGATTTCGGTGTCTGGTTCGATCCTGTTGCGAATGGAGACACGCCAATGTGCAAGGCACTGTCAATGGCAAAAGATATCATGCATGAATGGGTTGAGGATCACCCCGCATCATATCCGCCGATCCTCATTAACATCACGGATGGCCAGGCAACTGATGGGGACCCTGAGGAGATTGCCAGGGAAATCCTTGAGCTCAGGACATCAGATGGTACCCCATTGATCTGGAACTGCCACCTGTCGTCAAATCCTGCTACTCCAATAGCATTTCCAAGCGATGATTTGCAACTACCTGATGATAAATATGCCAAATCACTGTATTCAATCTCNNAGTGTCCTTCCGTCACAGTACGTGGGATACGCAAGAGAAATGCAGATTGATATGAAAGACAATGCAAGGGCATATGTTTTCAACGCTCAGCTGGAACAGCTGGTTGAATTCATAGATATCGGGACGCGCGGACCACAGGGGCAGATGCAATAGTTGCTCTCGGTCAGAGAATTTCACAGGCAGAAATCCGGTTACAGGGCAGAGGAGTACGAGGACGCTTATTCCCTGCTTCCTGAGAAGGGCGCTTTTGCAATAGCTGACGGTGCTACGGAGTCCAGTTTTTCAAAGTTCTGGGCCAGAGCACTTGTCAAGACGTTTACAGACGATCCACCAAGCCTGGAAATGAATGACAGGGAGGCTATGAAACACATTCTTGATCGTGCCAGAAAGGAATGGTACGGAAGCATCTCATGGGAGGGTCTTCCATGGTTCCAGAAGAACAAGGCAATACTTGGATCGTATTCAACTTTCCTGGGTATTCAGATTGAAATGGAAGGGCAGAAGAGATACAGATGCATTACAATAGGTGACTCATGCATTTTCCATGTGAGTGGTTCCAAGATGGAATCTTTCCCGTATTCCGATTACCGGGATCTAAATTTTACGCCGAGATTGATTTGGAGCGGGCTTGGTTATCCAATTGGATTGAGCAAGGATGTCGAGGTACCGGGAATGGAAGTCAAATACGGCAGACTCAAGGACGGAGATACACTGATACTTGCAACGGATGCAATCTCAAAATGGATGCTGCAGAACAAGACAGAGAAACCATGGCTTTCCATTCTCGAGAATGCAGACAACTGGGATTCATTTATAGGGTCGCTCATATCAAGCGGCAAAATGAGAAATGATGATGTTACTATCGTATTCATCTCTGTATCTTAGCTATATTTTCAGGGTTTATCCCATCCCATAAAGGATCGTGAGAAACCGCCTCTATGAGCAGACGCGCAAGCTTTTTTATCCTGCCGCGTATCTGAAGTAATTCTGAAAGCACCGCGGAGCCTGAAGGATCAGTGAAGTCGCTCCTTCTAAATATCAGGCAATCCTGATCATTCTTGTTGTATTTAGCCCAGAATGTTTTATCATANNGGATGCTGGAAATGATCATGGCCATTCTCAGTTGCCTTCAGCCCTTTGAGAGCCGGTACGAACATGCCGTCGTAGTCGACAAGTGAAACAGAACCGTTCTCACTCACCATGATGTTGTCGCCAGAGAGATCGCCGTGTGCTATTCCAGCTGAGTGTATCCTTATCGCAACAGAGAGGAAATTCCGGGCAAGATCCTGCAACTTCCTGGGTGAATCCAGATGTTCAGATATGTAAGCGTTAAGGTTCTGGCCATCGATCCACTGCATCAAAAGTGATGGGAAATACACAGCTGGATTCTTTAGTGTACGAATGGATTTAGGAAGATAATTGAAGTTGACGAATATGCCCCCTCCATCAAACGCACTTAAAGATTTTGAAATGATATAGTACCTCCTGCTCAGATCAGGTTTGCTCCTTGTAAAGCACTTTAGGGCGTGAGCAGTAGAGCTGTTCTGCAGCTTGAATATTGTACCGTAATTTCCGGACGAATAGACGACATTGCCCGGTATATTCACATAAGGATTTGGTACTACCGAGGAAGAGAGGATATCAGGATAATCCTGTGAAATGCTGAAAGAAAGGTTCTGCATTGCGCGTGAATAATCACTCTGCCCAGGCCACTGTGCATTTGAAGGAACTGAGTCAAGATCAGGCGGAACTTCGACAACCTGTGGTATTTCAGGTTGATTCAGATGTGTCTGATCTTTATTTACGCCATTACCCGGCCGAACATCACCGGCTGGG
>DAQB01000017.1:4653-6373 GCA_002502705.1 Thermoplasmatales archaeon UBA582
GGAAGCTTGAGGCTATGAAAACGATAAAACCAAAGAGTACAAGCGTGTAGATTGGAACAACGAAGGAAATGATGATGGCACCAACTATTGTTAAAACATAAGGTACCTTTTTTCTATTACCCTCGGCCAGAAATATGAAAATACCGCCTATTACAAAAAGCAAAGCCAGAAGCAGGATTTCGTCCTCAACAAATTTCAACGGGTTGTCATATAATGAAGCAACCGCGATTATGAGGAGTGAGAGCAGAGATATAGATGATCTATAGGAGCCAACTGTTTTTTTGGCAACCATAAATCCAAGAATTAGGAGCAGAATAAATGTAACGAAAACAATATGGTAATTCTCAAAATAGCCGAAGATAAGATATATTTTGGTATTTCTAGCGATATAGATGAGAGAAGAGCTCACGAACTGCAACGGTATAATTATAAGAAATAGTATGAGAAATAATACTGCAAGAAGTTTATTCTTTGTGCTCATTTACTTCTTGGTTGATTGCGTATCTATGTAATATTTTTTATGTCTTGGTCCTGACAGCTTCCACATGGCTAAAAGTTGAAGAAAGTGCGTTTTATATTAAATATTTAGAGATATTTCAAATCAGATATATCAGGGCATAAATTTAAGTTAAGGGGAAAATTCCTAACAAGTGATAAAAATAAGCGGGTTGGAGGAAAGAAACCTGCAATTTGAGTGGAGTGCGAAATCAAAGGAGATCACATCCGTTCCACTTGATGAATTTGTTTCCCTGGATATACCGGATTCATCTACTTTACAGATCAGGGAAGATTCTGATGTTTCTGTGCTGACAAAACTAGATCCATCCAAATACGACGCTGCGGTCGGCCCCATCAAGGTTGATGGTGTAACAAAAGGTGATACCCTGATGGTGGAGATTGTAAAAATTAATACCTGGAGGTGGGGATGGACTTCGATTTCACCCTCATTCGGCCTGCTTAAAGGAAGATTCAGCGATCACCTGATTCACTGGGATATTGGGCTTTCGCACGCAGTAAGCAGGAGCAGGTTTCTATCAGGAATCAAGATTCCTGTAAGGCCCTTTCTGGGTGTCGTATCCACTTTGCCCGGGAAAGGAAGATACCCTATGATTCCACCGAGGCAATTTGGAGGTAATATGGATAATCGGCTTTTGACTGTGGGTTCAATACTGTATCTTCCTGTCAATGTAGATGGTGCCATGGTTTCCTTCGGGGACCCACATGCGGCGCAGGGGGATGGTGAAGTTTGTGGATCAGCTATAGAGACAGGAGCTGAAGTGACGGTCAGGTTCCGTGTTGTTAAAAAACAGTCTGTAAAATATCCCAGAGCCATGATCCCGGCGTTTGGAGAGGGTATTTGTATCTTGACAACGGGAATATCGAGAAGTTTACGAAAGGCAGCATTGATAGCTGCAGAAGAGATGATAGATGACATCACGCGGACAACAGGTCTGAGCGAAGAAGAAGCATATGCGCTATGCAGCGTTGCAGGAAACCTGAAAATTTCAGAAATAGTGGATGAACCGAATTATGTAGTTTCTCTCACTCTTCCCAAGAGTCTGTTATACCATTAGCATCTTCAGGACAATTAGAAAGAAGAAGGTCTTTTTTTTATTACATACTGTAGTTAACTGAGAATCCTTTAATAGTCAGTTTATCTCTTACTATTGATGCAGTTCAAAACATCGTACCAGATTCCTGCCTCATTGTGCATAAAATG
>DAQB01000040.1 GCA_002502705.1 Thermoplasmatales archaeon UBA582
CCTCAGGAACAACTGGAAAACCCAAAGGAACCGTACATGTACATGGCGGGAGTTTCATCAATATCGTGAAGGAGGTTAGGTATTATATGGATGTTGATGCAGAGGATACCGTCTTCTGGATAACAGACCTGGGTTGGATGATGGGTCCATGGTATATCGTTGGTACCCATGCGCTTGGCGGATCTGTTTTTGTATACGATGGTGCAGTGGATTACCCAAGCAAGGACCGTATACCTGATATGATCACAAGACATAGTATATCGATCCTCGGTCTTTCCCCCACTTACGTCAGGATGTTAAGACATGCAGGGTTCTCCAGAAGATTTGATGGTGTCAGGCTGTTCGGTTCAACCGGAGTGCCATGGGACGAGGAGGGCTGGATGTACCTTTTCAGGGAACTTGGTGGCTCTGAAATACCAATTTCAAACATATCGGGTGGAACCGACTTAATTGGATGTTTTCTGGCTTCCAACCCGGGTATACCTCTTAAACCAAGATGCCTCTACAGGGGTCTGGGCATGAATGCATCAGTTTTTGATGACTCAGGAAATGAAGTATATGACAGGGTGGGTTACCTTGTCGCGAAAAAGCCATCTCCATCCCTCACCAGGGGGTTGTGGGGCCAGGAGGAAAGNNGGGCTGTGGGGTCAGGAGGAAAAATATATTGAGACCTACTGGTCGAGATTCAAAGATGTATGGTTCCACGGGGATTGGGCTCTGATGACCAGGGATGGGTATTTTTATCTATATGGCAGGGCGGACGATGTGATAAAAGTCGCAGGTAAGCGGGTAGGTCCGAATGAGGTCGAGGATGCCGTCTTAAGGGCCCATGGTGCAAGGGAATCAGCATGCATTGGAATACCGGATGATTTGAAGGGAGAGACATTGGTTATATTTTACATGGGCGAGAACACTGAGACAACAAGAAAGAACATACTTGAATCGATTCAGAATTCACTTGGAAAATCATTCGCTCCAAAAAGCGTCTTCTGGATTAGCAATCTCCCGCGAACAAGATCTGGAAAGATAATGCGGAGACTGGTCAGGGCAGCTTTTCTCGGGCAGGATCTCGGAGATACGAGCAATCTTGAAAACCCGGAAGTTCTGGTTGAGATTGCACAGCTGGGTGGAAATAAAAATGTCTGATGACTTCTTCAAAATATTGAATGGCGGAACATTCTCACTCGATCCTGGAGCGGTTTTTGGAATTACACCGAAGGTATCATGGGAGCGGTTTTTCAGGCCAAATCAGACCGGGAGGATCGATCTTGCTGTGAATATTCCCTTGCTCAAAGCATATGGAAATGTCATTGCACTGGATTCCGGCCTCAATGAAAACATGGTTGAAAGAGGAAGAAGATTTTTTGAGGTAAAAATCAACCCCAGCTTGAGCGAAGATATCTCAGATGTAACTGCAAATGGACACATCGACTATACTATCCTCAGTCACCTTCATTTCGACCATTCCGGCGGGCTATCCGGAAAGAAAGGGAATGCATTTCTCAACTCGCGCAGGGTCTATCAAATCTCAGAACTGAAAACAGCAAGGGATCGCCTGGAACTTACATCCGGAAGCTACCCTCGCGTACGTACTGATAGATCTGATCTGATAATTAATGGTTCAAAAAGACTCAAGTCATGGATCCGCGTGATACATACAGGTGGTCATTCCTANNTAGTTGAATTTTCGATTGGAAATCATAAGTATATGTATCCAGGAGATCTGATGCCTTCAACCTTTCATGTAAAACCCACTCACATAACTGCAATAGATACATTTCCACTTGATACTTTCAGGTGGAAAAAAATACTGATAAAGAGAGCGATTGATCAGGATATAAGGCTGATTTTTTCGCATGACAGAGAGGTAAAAGTCGCTGTTCTATCTGGAAAATACAGCGACCCTGAGATTACGCCTGTCGATGTCACCTGATTTCGAATGAAATCTCGTTCGCCAGGAGATAATCCATACCAAGCTCCGCTATGTCTGTGGAATACAGGCCTATCCTAAGTATTTCTTCAGATACAGCGGTGGCAAGATTCAGTGAATCATCATCAATTGATGAAAGCAGATTGTTTTTAAGCTGGCCAACTTCCTTTTTCTTTTCAATTATAGCATTCATCGCCTCTATATTTCCGGAATAAAAACATGACATGGAATCCTTGTACATTGCATAGCATGAGCCTAGAAATTCAGATAGGGCGATCAGGCATTTTTCATTCACCTTTTTTGCTTTTATGATTGCATTGCATATGTTTACTGAATGATCTGCCATCCTCTCAAGTATTCTTGAAAGAATAAGCGCATACACATTACTTTCCCCTGAAGCCTGAGAGGCCTTTGTTTCCCTGAAGATATACCACTGGTATCGATCGACCTCATCATCTCTTTCTATGATATTGAACATCATCTTCCTGTCGATAGATTTCATCGCGTTGATTCCATCTGATATCATTGTGTCAACGTTAAGTGACATCCTCCTGATTGCATTCCATACCGTGAAAGTCTCTGAGTTCAGGACATTCTGCAGCACAATAGAATTAGATGTCTCCTCGAATATCTCAACCCCCATAACACGCCTCGCGAATCTTTTGATCGTTTCCCGTGTTTTCTGATCCATGATATCTTCAGTTTTTATAGTCAGTGCATCGAAGTAAGATATGTATAATGATGTCATGATTCTTTCGAGGAATGATTCCTCAACGCTCTTTGAGATCGTGAGGATTTTTGCCTTTTGAGAGGAACCTGCAGATCTGGGATCAAGAACGAGGTTGTTGCCTAATTCAGATAGTTCGATCTCGCTGCCTTTGGACAGGCTGGCATTTTTAACCCATCTTGATGGCAGGGATACCGTATAAGTGGATCCGCCTGTGAGCTGAATCCTTCTGGTATATTTCATTCTATAGAATCATGCAGTTAAATATATAGATTATGTATATTCTAATTACTCACTGTACCTTGTCTCCGTCTATGGTTCCAGGTTGATCCGGAGCTGGTGGTACTTTTGGTGGCATGTTTCTCATTCTTGCACTGTTGGATATGCTTCTTGCGATCAATAAACCAACTACAAAGATAAGCTCAAAGATCAGCATGAAGGATGGTGTCAGATCAAGCAGGTAGAGTTCAAATATTGGGGTCGAGGAAAAGAGGGGCCCTATACTGCTTATAGGAGTGGTACCGTTTGCGAAGTACAGGTAATATTCGTATATGCCGGATGGGGTAATATTGTCGTCGTGATAATATAGGATAAGATCATGATTGGAGTTATAACCTTTCAGGATATTTTGTTCACTGACATTTACCGAATAATGATTATTGACACCCTTCACCAGAATGAAATAAGAACCGATTGATTGATTTCCTGCAATTGCGAAACTGAAATTATAAGACGTGGCTTGATGATTGAAAGGAGTCACTGAAGCAGTTATATTAGAGCCATTAGCTAAGGACTGCGATTCAACTCCAGTTGACGTGTACAGGGCCTGAGCGTATATACCTGCCGCAGCAATGACTATGACGAAGAATATGACAGTTGCACCAAGAATCCTTGGTTTAAAGCGATAAAACTTGAGATAGTGCATTACGAAAAAAACTTCAACCGGAACCAGATATATTAAGATTGATTCAAAGAGACTCAGATATACTAAAAGTGCCCCTATAAGTATTGAAATTACTATTACTGATATCCTGGCCTGCCTCTGAAGAGCAGCAACTATCGGGTTCATTATCTCACAGAAATTGAATCATGCCTATTATTACTATCGTAGTTCTATCATTAAAATTAATGCTTTTTCTTTAGTAAACACATACGTAAAGCCTTGGCACAATTGGGGGATCTGTACTTTGGTTTGTTGTGTCTACAAAAACAAATTAAAAATAACTTTTACTGTTTCTGTATTTCCTGATTCTGCTGGTATTTCCCCTTTTTATATCCAAGGCCTCTGACAACATATGATGCGATAAGAAGGATCACGAACACAACCACGTCATATGAGGTTGGAATAAGAAAACCTCCGGCAATGTTGTAAAGGAAAATTAAGGCAAGTATGGAAAGTACTGAACTAACTGCACGATAACTTCCAGGCATCTGCCTTCTGGCCCTGCTGAATGCGGTATTTGTGGAGCCGCCGGTAGATCCCATATTCATGTATCTGGAAAGAATAGCATATACCGAAAATGCGGGAACTTCACTTCCAGATGTGGTACAGTCAATAGTATAATTGTTGTTTTCTCTTGATATAGTGGCAACAACCATGCCAGAACTTTCAATGTTTAACGTGTTTTCAAGTCTACCCCTGAACCTTGCTGCACTTCTGTTATCTGCTTCATAGGTAGTATAGTTGTAATCGATCTTCAATCCCTTCTTTACCTTACCCATCTCAACTCCACTGTCAATTATCTTGTAACTGCTGGATTCCCTTTCCAGGGTGAAGGTTGCCGGACCTGTGACAAGGGCCTGGCTGAATCTTATCCCATTACCGGTAAAAGTAATCTGGCCGATCTTGTTGCCATCTTTCATTATATCGTTTCCAACTATGGTGTATTTCATTTCAGATAGAATTACATATTGATTAAAATATATAACTATTTCCCATTACCCTCTGCGTAGTGTCCAGAATTATGTG
>DAQB01000103.1 GCA_002502705.1 Thermoplasmatales archaeon UBA582
GCCTTGACCTTGAGCATGGATCCCGGGGGGAGATAGACAAATTTGCCATCCATCCAGTCAGGATTTTCCCTGAACCTCTGCAGCTCGACATACCGCATTCCCGTCAGGAGAAGAGAGGTGCATATTCTCCTGGTGTCTGGATCCATGGCATCCCTGAGTTTTTCAAACTCAAGGGGCCGAAGGATCCTCACCTGAAACTTTTCAGAAGATCTCACTATGGCTCTCAAAATGACTGTTAAGATACTGACAAAACTTAACGCTTTCCATCAGGTTTTGACCTCTGAATAATAAGGCCACAATTATTCGGTATATAAATCCCGTTAAGTTTTAGCTTAAAAGTTAACCAATGTTCACTTTTAACTTTTAGCATCTGTTCGATGTAAAAATAAAAAGGTTAAAAAAGAGGAATTACAAAATTTTTGGTCCTTTCATTATGAGACAACAACACTTTTTCAGCGCTTTTTATTCTTTGTTAATTTAATGCCGAATCTTTAATTGATTAATTTTTTCCCCTATCCAAACAACTCCTTTAATCCATCTTCTAAAATCTCACAAAGAGTATATGCCCTTTCTAATTCCTTTTCACCTACTTGTCTAGTCCTGTAATAATCCGCGTCTTCCCTCAAATTGCCCAATTGCTGAAATGGGTCTTTTAGATCTATTTTTAATCCTTTTTGTTCAGCTAATTTATTTATTTCGAATCCTAATTTTTTATGGGAAATATTAGGGTCTCTAGTAGAATGAAGTTTTAGTTTTACATACACGAAAATACCATAGTAAAGTCTTCCAACTACCGCTCTGTATACAGCCTCTTGGTTGTTGAATATTTTTTTCTCATCGAAAAGTTTATCCGCAAAATCCAAAAACCCCAGTGGATCATTAACTGAATGCATGTTACCAATCCAACTGAATATAAACTACTTTTGCATAGTTTTCTATCTCTTTTCTCAATTTTCTGTTTTCTGTCCGTGTTTTGTCTATCAGCTTATCAAAAGATTTCCTCAAATCGTACCAGACTTTCTTAATTTCTTCTTTTTTCAGGTCTGGAATATAAACAGTGTATATCACTTCCAACTTTAAATCTTCGGGATCTTTTTTGAATTGAAGTTGAACATCTATATCAAAATGATCAGGAGATAAGGATTTTTTCCAGTAAGAAACGAGTTGCTGATTCATACTATAAATTAATTTTACTAAACTCTCCTTTTTAAAAGGCTTAGGGAATTGTCCGATTAAGGCTACTTCCCTGGGCTCCATTTCCCTAAATTTGATAGGAGGAGTTAACGTGCCGTCAAACACAAAATTGGTCCCTGGAATGCCAGTGATAGCTGGCGTTTGCTTTGTGATCAGACTATTTGTATATATCGGTTCTAATTCCGATATTGGCTCTAGAGGGCGGTTCCTTTCGAGTTGGTTCTCTATGCGTCCATCTCCCCATTTATATCCATATGATGAATAAGACTCAGTCGGTATAATATCTGCATCATTTATCTTCATACGCTCTCTTCCTTTTCCTTCTCAGGTTCTGATATCCTTTCAGCTGGAGGCTGGATCGTTTGAAGATTATAATATAAATTTAAATTTTTTCTCCATGAAATCAGAATACTGGCAGTGACATTTAGGAACTTTTTTAATTCTTTTTCATCGAATTCTTCAGAGCCTTTTTTTTCATATGAGTCAAAGAAAATATACACATTTTGTATAAAACTAAGCCAATCATCAAAAATCTTTTCTATTGATTCTATAGCTTCACTCGAAATCGCTGGGATCTGTGCCTTGTAATTTGAGACTATCTTCTTAGATAGCTCAGAATACCACTCTAAAGTCTCCATACAAAATTGTAACAAAATGTTGACTTGAGAGAGTTTTTCAACGTAGCTCATTCTTCTTAATTCTTGGTTGACCCCTCTTACGGGATCACCGAATTCCAGCGAACTTTTGTTTATTTTTTTTAACTCCTTCATGGACCATTTAAATATAGCTCCATTTAGCTCACCGTTTCTAGAATAGTTAGTCACATCGTTTGAATTAATTTCAATAGAGTACTGTTCCAAATATAAAAAATACTCATTAAATAGTTCCCGTACAGGTCCGTTCGGAGATTTAAGCCATTTTCCTAAAAAGTTTAAGGTTGCTTGCCTCAACTTTGCAGTATCCTTCTTTATATTTGATAGAAATAATAGGTCTATACCTGCTCTTCTTATAAAAAAACCAAGTAATGAGCAAAGCAAATACTGATCTTCAGGCAGTTCTTCTTTTAGAATTGACACATCCGATAGCACTCTATTGCCAAGAATTATTGCCATATCATACTTTCTGGTTCGAAAGGCACTCTCAGCGTTCTCAGCATTGTTGAAGAAAATTTTAATCATATTATCAATCGCTTGAAGTTTATTATAAATATGTAAAGAAAGCTACATTATTAAATTTTCACTTATCTCATTTATCAGCCACCTTGCATTGTTCATTACCCTGTCAAGGTTCTCCTTTCCCAGATCCTTGCCCTCGGATCTGGCATTATCAAGCCATCCCTTGATGTATGCCGCCGAGTCTTCCCTGAAATCAAAGCCGAAATGTGCACCAACAAGGTATGTTGAAAGCTCAGCCTCAGATTCCGCTATTCCTCTCGGTACCTTCCTGTAAAGGTGCTCAAGCCTTGCATGACTCATCTCGTGTATGAGGGTGTGAAGCACGTTAACGTCCTCACCAGGTATCTTCATTACAACAATCTTCTGGCCCTCTCCTGAATGCGCTACGGCGAAAGACAAATGTTATTCCAGCTTTCGCAATACAATTTTCCCATCTTCTTCGAAAAAACCAACAATATCCTCTTCTTTGATACGCAAAATAGCTTGAACTTTCTTCGGAATTGTAGTCCTCAGGGATCATCCTCTACTTGAAACATGGGCCACATCTATCAGTTGTTGCATTAATTGGAATTGTCGCTATGGATTGAATGGAACGCAACAAAATATTCAGGGTTCTGAGTTTTCGTTTACATATAGCCGGTACAGATATCCATCTGCTTTCTACAGAATAATGGTAACTTTGTCATTAGGCGATGCCTCCGGCCTCAATTGTGAAGTGCCTGTATTCAGGTTCCATCCTTGCCTTCACCTCGGACCTTACCCTGTCTTGTATGATTGCAGGCCTGAATCTTCTGAAATCGTCAACAGTAAGATCGCCCATGGACTGGTTCAGCAGGAACTCCTTCTGGAATTCATCGAAATCAATGGATATGCCGTATCCTGATCTCAGGGTATCCAGGATAGGGACAACCCACTCCCTCGATGGAATTGGCACAAGGATGTTGCTCCTGTCCCTGAGGAACTGCCTTAATCGTTTCCTTGTCTGCAATGTGGCCTTGCCTGTGAGCACTACCCTGCTTTCGGATATCTGCACCTCCGACTCCTTTACGGTCCCATCCCGGATATCTTCCATAACCATGGCAACAGGATCAACGGATTCGCTTCTCATCACTCTGAAGACACCTACTTGGATCAGGGACCTCAGGTACCATGGATGGCAGTCCTGTTCCAGCCTGAGGTCAAGCTGGAGCTTCTCCCTCTCCTCAACCCTCTTCTTCAGGCTGCTGTATTCGGCCTCCTTTATTGAGAGGGATACCCTCATCTCCGAGATCTCTTCGGCAAGCTTTGACAGTCTTAATGAATCGATGTCCCTGGGCATTAGGCTGTGAACAGCCCTTCTGAAGACATCAGACGCATTCACCGAGGGATTCTTTCGCAGGAATTCCTCGACCTCTGGGTCGCTGGTAATCAGCCTTTGAACAAGCTTTCTGTCGCCGAGCGTGGGTCTTCCAATCCTCCCGTGATTCTTCATATGCCATCCTCCCCATTTTCCGAGTCTAATTTTCTTCCATTGCGGATCATCTCATTTCTGCGTTCCCCGAGTTTTTCCAAGGTTTCACTGTGACTCCTTATCTCCGCTTCCAGGGCCGAGAGATAGGTGCTGTCTCCCCTTGTCTCTATCAGGACCCGTAGTGCGGTGTTTACGAAGTCGGATACATTGAAATGCATGTTCCTCAGATTCTGAGATTTCAAGGAATCAATGACTTCGGGGTCTACTGAGACTGTGATTGCCACCTTCCTTTGCCTGCCCTTCAGTGGTCTTCCAGGACCTGTCATGGGAGAACACCTCCGGAAAAACAAGAAAAAGGAATAAGTGGGAGAAATCCAAAATAAGAATAAATAAATGAAATATATATCAAAGTATCAAAAAAAGAGAAAATACTGGTTTTGCGGAAGGTCTGCGTCGGGAATTTGATATATATGAAAATTCCTGAGNNGAAACAATCTCTGAGCGGTTCTCCAGGGCATATCCATTTGCAGTATTTTCATATATGTTAATTGCCGAAGCAGAAGAATGCGGGTTCATCTTCCATACCTCCTCTTTCTCTTTTGCACGAATGCATCCTTCTGGGCCATCTGCTCCGGATCATGACTGTATGCCGTAGGATAGATCTTCGGTTTCAGTGGATTCTTTCCTATGATCAGAAAGTCATTGGGATGCCTGGACATCCAT
>DAQB01000046.1:0-4114 GCA_002502705.1 Thermoplasmatales archaeon UBA582
ATCTGGTCCTGAAAACAAAAGATGCAATGGAATTATCCCTAACGCTGTTAGCATACGCTGTCTGGTCTAGGTCATAGGAATTCTGTGTAAGTCCAATTATGGATGTATTGAAATGCCTTGAATTCCTGAAAAGGTTCGAGAGGTGCGATGCGCTATTTTCTCCGGAAAGAAACAGGTGCATCTCATCTATCAACACGATCTTTCTTGAATCATCCATCCTTGCAAGATATCTTGCCATGGTCAGGGTGAATGTCAGAATTCTTTCCCTTTCATTGCCAGGTTCAGACGGCGTCTTTATGAGTATGTTTGATTTAACATAATCAATTTCCTTTCTTTTCTTTAACATTTTTCCGCCCAGAAACAGCATTTTCTCTCTGAGGTCTAGGGACTTTGCGGTTGCTGAAACATACCTCGCCAGTTCTCCTAAATCCATTTCGCTTGTATTGGAGGATGCAATCGCATTGAGCTCTTGCTGTTCTGATTCGTTGAGGNNACACCAGCCGAAGTATCTATGACAACTGAATTATTTCCAAGCATGGATGGTAGGTATTCATCCAAAGGATCAAGGACTATGACCCTGTGAACCCTGTTCGTAACGCGAAATCTCTGTATCAGTAACTTTGCAAAAAATGATTTCCCGCTTCCTGTTTCGCCCATAATCAGGAGGTTATGCGATGGTAGATGGAACTGATCTAAGAATACGGGAACTCCTGTTGTTGAATCCGTACCGATCATAACACCGTCATGCATAACTGAAGTGGACAGGAAGATTNNCCATCCGATAATAATCTCTTCTTTACGGATCTTCTGGTGAAGAATTCACTTCTGGCAAAGAAGAGTGAGAGCAGTTCCATTGACATAATGAACCTTGAAACCTCGCTGCCAAGAGAGACTGGATGATCTGAAGATATCTTCACATCCATCGTGAGATCAATCAGTGAACTCTTTTCCCGCTGCATCCTCGCAATAAGATCATCTATTTCCCTGATCTGTGATCGAATCATCTCGCTTCTTGCATCTTTGCTGTTCTTGACTTTCAGCTCGGATGATCTTTCCGATCTCATATTTTTAAGTCGTTTTTTTGCGGTATTTCCATCGATGGGTTTCAATGTCATAAAGATGGAAAGATCTTTTCCATATGCGTCAACGAACCTTGAAAATTCATTTCCAAGATTATATCTTGAATCTGCAAGATAGAATTTTGCGGAGTATTTATCTGAGGAATAGTACTTTTTATGAATACTGATCCTGAAAGGCTTTTTCGGGATCACATTTTTCCTTGTCGCAAGAAATAACATGATTATTGGAATGCAGGTCAGGTCAGGCTGTAGAATAGATCTGACACCTCCTCCCTGCTTACTTTAGTACGCACAATGCAGCCAGCTGATTGAAGAAATCCTATAACGGCCTTAATCTTCTCATCTGTTGGGGAAACCGAGGAGGATGGCCCTGAATTCGCGAGGATCATATACATCCTGTGGAACATAGTGGACCCAATCGCATCGTTTACCATAGTGTAGTACTGCAATTCATCAGTGTCTTTTTCAAAGGAGTCAACCTTCAATTTTTCCGCTGGAACCGACATTATCATCAGTTTGATCTCCAGATCAGACTGAAGTAAATTGTTAATCTGCCCGGCTACATTAAACGAATCCTGCTCGTTAAGGTCATATATTTCGTCTGAGGTAATGGATAATATTACAGCTTTTCTCTTCCCTTCTGATATTACTGTGAATGACCGCTCAGATACTTCGAATCCGGTTTCAACGATTATATTTTTTCCTGAAACTTTCCATGAAAAAGCGGATATGTAGTAAAGGAGAGGCTGTCTTCCATTTCGGGATGAAAGCGCCAGGATAAAGCCGCAGGCCAGGACAACAAGTGAAATTGGTATGTAATATCTTGAAATTATAAATGCAACAAGTGAAAAAATTGCTATTGTCAATATCCGGTCTGCCGATATACCGAGAACGGAAGATCTGAATCCATAGAGGTTGGACGGAATTTTTTCAGATCTCAAAATTACCATTCTCTCCTGTAGTCAAAATCCCGGTTATAGATCTCCTGCCAGTTAATTCCTCCATTTTTAGATCCGCTCATGGCAAGAGATNNAGAGCATCCATGCTTGCAACGGATGAGCCAATATTGGTGGCCCTTCCTATTGAATTCTCCAACGACAAACCGTTCACTATGCCAAGAAACGAGCCTGATGAAAATATTCTGAAAGCCGATACTATCACAAAGGGCGAAGACCCTGCGAATATCAGGAATGCAAGTTGCAGCAGGAACACACCAGAATATTCAATTGCAAAATATACGCCAATAATTGTGAAGAACGGGAAAAGAGCTGCCTCGAAAAATAGCTTCCACAGCCGCATAGCATACTGGTCAAGCTTNNGCTCAAGTGTAATGATCAGGCTTACAATTGACAGAAAATACCCGCTTAGGAAAAAGAATTCCATTACCGGCAGATAGGTTGAATTCACCCCGGAAATCGACTGAAGGCCTGAACCAAGGTTGACTAAACTTAACCCTGAGCTCCAGTTTATTCCCGCACCATTCCAGATTGAAAGAAATGCATCTCCGGAAAAATTCAGGAAAAGGGAAAGTACCTGGAGCGAAAACAATGGTAAAATTGCTCCAATGCCAAGCCTGATTATGAACGTGTTCCTGTTCACCGGCCCGAGAAATGAATTTGTTATCATGAAGGCGATAATTCCGCCCAGGATCAGAATCTCTGCAAGAATGAAGTAGAATGACCCAAAAACAAGGTTGTATATGTTAACATATGCGCTATTGGTTCCGATTATGGAATAGAAGGAATAGTCCGGGTTGAGGCCATAATTAACAGCAAGGTTCCAGAATGGCGATATTATTGCAAGATATGCATCATCAACCAATGAAAACAGTGAGAAGAATACTGATTCCACTGATGCTGGAGACAGTTAATCACGTACCGAGCGCTACATACTGAAATACAGCATAAAGTACGCCGCTGACTGCAAGCACATAAATTACCGTACCGTAGACTGCGTTTTTCAATTTCATTTTGGCATCGGTCTTCCGGTTCTCGTCAGAGCTGAAGAAACCCAGGGCAATTGGGATCCAGAGTAATGCTATTAACAGGGCAGAAACCGAGATTACTATCAGATATACCCTGTTAAGTATATCGTAAAGTTGTGTATTTGTGGTAGTAGATGTAATAAGTGCAATTATTTCACTTAATGCCATTATTTACATGAACTATATGTTATATTTATTACTTTTCGCATCTGCCTGACGCAATTTCCCCAAAAAAATCAGCAGGAAACAAAATCCTATGATATTATTGAAAAATAGTTAATTAATCGGAGCCCTGCTCACTTTTTACCTTGTCCCTTATTTTATTCAAAAGGGCCTTTCTGTTTATGCTCCTGACACTTGCCTCCTCAAATCTTCTTTTATCATCATCTGTTTCCAGCAATAACTCAGGGCATTCAATTGGTCTTCCATCCGCATCGATGGCGACATAGGTAAGGTACGCCTTGGTTGTGAATCTTCTTGTTCCAGTAATTCCCTCTTCTGACTCAACATCGACCTCGATTTCCATTGTTGTTCTCGTGGTGAAATTTATCCTGCCCTTCATGTAAACTATGTAACCCATCCTGATTGGCGATAGAAAAAAAAGATTGTCTATGCTTCCGGTCACTGTTCTTTTCCTGCTATGCTTCATTGCAACAATCGAAGCGACATTGTCGATCCACTCAACAAGCCTGCCACCGTAAAGGCTGTCAAAAACATTTGTGTCACCAGGCAGGACTATTCTCTGCAATTCAGAATAGGATTCTTTCCAGCTCTTCTTTTCCATGGTATCAACATTCGAAGGATGCTTATATTATTTTACCGGTTATTAACTGCATTTTTTTCATTCCATCATAGAAAATTATTTTACTTGCCTCTAATCACGAACTGATGGCAAATACTGATCCGGAATCCGGCAAGAGATCAGCTGCAAAGAAGGCAGTCTCATACGTGAGGGATGGCATGTTGATCGGCCTCGGGACAGGTTCAACGACGCAATATTTTTTAAAATATCTATCTGAAGAGGTGAAAAATGGTCTCGATATCTCAGGGA
>DAQB01000046.1:4134-4331 GCA_002502705.1 Thermoplasmatales archaeon UBA582
CAGATAGACATTGATTTCGACGGTGCAGACGAGGTCGACACAAAGGGCAACCTGATTAAGGGTGGAGGTGTTGCCCTGACAAGAGAGAAGATAGTGGCGGCATCGAGCAAAAAATTTTATGTAATGGTTGACGAATCAAAGATCTCTGAAACTTACCTTAGCAGAAAAAAGCTCCCTGTAGAGATCCTGCCTTTCCT
>DAQB01000164.1:0-3821 GCA_002502705.1 Thermoplasmatales archaeon UBA582
GCCGGTCGTAAGTGCCTTCTCAACCGCTGATAATGCTCCGCTGAGCCTGCCCTGCAGTCCCGGCGGTGCAACAAGTGTAAGTCTTGCAGTGCCGTTCGTTGTAATATTGACATGGCTTCCTGTAATGTTTGCCATTGCTCCCTGTATGAAAATATATGCCGTGATGCCGTTTCCTGTTATATCAACAGCCTGTGGACCTGCCTGTATGTTTCCATTCATTTCCATGTCTGTGTTTGCTGCCATATTTGCTGAATAGACTGAATCCTGCTGAGAAACTGAAAGGTTCGTTCCTGGTGTTTTGATAAGATGTGCACTCATGTTGTTACCAAGAAGCAGGTGAAGAGTTCCGTTGTCAAGAATCATGCCGGTCTGCAAAACCTTGTTGTCATGAATCCCAATGATGAATGTGTTGTTTGCGTATACAAACAGTGAGCCAAGTGTGATTGGAACATTGGGAGGAATGGAAGGCAGAATGCTGGATCCTGTCATCAGTGAACCATTTCCTGTTGCATATAGAGATGAGAACAGGACTGAACTTTCCATTCTGTATGTGACATTTGAAAAAACACCATCAGAGAATGTAAAGTTCGTATATTTGCCTGAAACGAATCCTGTAGTCGCATTATAGTTGAACTTGTCGTTGTTAAGGTACCTGTAGTTGCTGACAGCCTTTACAAACCTGTCGAAAGATATGATTCCGACTAGTGTGTAACCAGAGGACTGGAATGTTACCTGGTTTGAGGTACCCTTCATATGGGCGTTCGAGATTATGAAGAATGTTGTGTTGTTCACTACGATAGAATAGGCTGTTGACTGCATATTTCCGTAAGTATCAGACGAGAAACCCATTCCGGCCATCATTACTCCGACCTGGGAGTTGAAATCAACTCTTACCGGTACGGGTGTTGCTGTTAACGAAATATTCACCGCTGAGTCCATGTGGTTCGCCATCACCAGGAAAACTGAATTCTGAGAACTGTTCAGAATGGTAGCGTTTTCCATCTTAACGAAATTCATCCCTGCCATCAGGGGCAAACCAATCCTCCCGGAACTGTTTACAGTCAATTCCGTAGCCAGGAGCAAATTCCCATTTTCGCCTTTGTATGATAGGTCTGTGATAGTGCTGGTTGTTGTGTTCAATCCATAGCAGTAATAGCCAGTGGATTGGGTGTTCGTAGATGTGTTGGCAAATGATGTCCCTCCAACAGCGAGCAGAAGGAGGGGGATTATAGCTATCAATGCTATGATTTTGTTGTTCATCTAATCCAGATTCAGAGGTATATATATTGTTATATTGGTACGTTATTGTACCAAAATTATTGTTCAGCAGATTCTTCAGATATATGCAGATCGCGGAATTTCTTTGCGTGAATTATTGCCAAAGATACTGCTTCCTCTGGTGTTTTGCATTCAATATAATTACCGTTCTCATGCCCCACATCAAGATGATGGACTTTGCCAAGGGCAAGAACAGTCCTCATGGAAGATAGTGCAAAATAGAGTTCGCTCATAGTACCTGCAGCACCATCTATTGCTATGACAACCTCACCCCCGCGGACTACGAGAAAATTCCTTGCAAAACCGATACCAGTCGGTATTTTTACCGTTAGATATTCATTGCCGTTTGCTGTTGTGAAACCGGGCAGGATACCTACTGATATGCCACCCCCTTCCTTAGCGCCCTTTGCCACTGCCTCCATTACGCCGGNNCCTCTTTCGCCAGGAGGTAACCAGTTCTGAATGCAAGATCATAATGGTAATTGTCAGGGCTGCTTCCCCCTATTACTGAGACGTTAAACATCACAAGTCATTGCATTGTGATTTAAAGAAGATTCTGTTCACCGATGATCCTTTCAAGCAACTAAAAGGATTATTAGACGAAAATCATTATACCTGCTGTAGACCGACATGAGCAGTGGCAGAATTCAGCAGTATCCGCCTGCAAAAGTACAGGCAATGATCGAGGAGGACGGTGAATCCATAGCAATTATTGATGTCAGGGAGCCATGGGAGTATGCAAGTGATACCGGCCATGTCAAGGGATCTTTACTGATACCAATGAACCAGATTCCTGATAGTATAGAAAAGATAAGGGAAATAGCGCGTGAAAAGAAGGTAGGCATAATATGCAACAGCGGTCACCGCAGCTACTACGCAACATCCTTCCTGGTGGACAACAGGATTGAAAACGTATTTAATATCGAGGGCGGAATAATCAAGTGGCTTCTCTCGGACCTGGAGGTAGAGTATGGTGACGCAGAACCAAGCAAATCTGATTAAAAACATGGATGATATAGCGATAAACGAACGCAGGTCATATATCTTGAATATCCTGCAGCATGCCTTTTACGACCTAGATCCAGCGAACATCATCCAGAGATCGGACAAAATTGCCTGCCTCTTGCCGGGTGGGATAGAAAAAATCTATGTTGCAGGTATTGGCAAGGCAGCAGAAAAAATGTATGCTGGAATCAGCAGCAGGTTTGGCAATATTATTGAGAGAGCGTTGATAATAATACCAGATGACGATCCTGTTACCATACAGGACGAGAGGCTCCAGATAATGAGGGGAACTCATCCGTTTCCATCCGAAAAAAGCGTTGAATCCGGCCGGAAGTTACTGGAGTTCATATCAAAAATTGAGGATGGGAGCACAATACTTTTCCTCATATCAGGTGGTGGTTCTGCTATATTTGAGGTCCCGGATTCCAGGTATACACTCAATGACATACTTGGTCTGACAAAATGCCTAATGAATTCAGGCGCCGACATAAATGATCTGAACACGGTCAGGATATCCCTGTCTGCCGTCAAGGGTGGCAAGCTATTGAATTTTCTGAGCGGTAAAAAGATCTTTGCGTTATACATTTCAGATGTGCCGTTCGATAATCTTTCTTATATTGCATCAGGTCCGCTGATTCCAATGGATTCAGTTGAAAAGCCTTCCGATGTGTTGAGAAAATATTCCTGCCAGGGTACCGACAAAAAGTTCATGGATCTAAAATATAACAAGCCAGTTTTTACAGGTGACATCCAGCATCTCCTCATATTGCGCAATTACGATTTTGTCTCAAACATTGCATCTCATCTCAGGAAGGATGGTTATCCTGTGCTTGATCTGGGATCAAGCATCGGCGGTGAGGTTGGCAGATTCTCCGAGGACCTTGTGAGGTTGATCCGGGATTATTATGCAATGCGCAGGAAGCCGTTCTGGTTCGTTGGCGGTGGCGAAACAACTGTCAATGTCCATGGCAAAGGGTACTTTNNGGAGCCAGCAATGCTCCCTGATGGTGTTGAGCCAGATGGGTGATAACGAGGACTTCCTCTTCATTTCGGCCGGAACAGATGGAATAGACGGGCACAGCGAAGCGATGGGCGGTATAGTTGATTCAGATACCAAGAAGAAAATAGATGAACATGCGATGAGATCAAGCATTGATAATAATGACAGCTATACCATTCTCAGCAGGAATCATTCCGCTATAATGTCAGGCAGGACAGGGAACAACGTATCTGACATCTTCGTTGGATATTATGCCGGAGAAACCGGTAGGAAGAAGGCTGATTGAAGACCATCATATTTCCGGATGGCATCGCAATTCTTGATGAATCCAGGAAAGAGATCACATTCAGGAATACGGTATATAGGCTGNNCTGCCACAGAATTCTTCACCTGGTTCAGGTGATATAATTATCCTTGATGGAAGAACCGGTATAGTTACGGATTACAATCCGGCTTTTTACGGTAATATCGCCAGTAAGGTCACGCAGACGATTAAAACGCATGATTCTGCATACATGATTGCTATCTCTGGAATCCA
>DAQB01000164.1:3830-8153 GCA_002502705.1 Thermoplasmatales archaeon UBA582
AGTGGATCTGTTACCAGCGTGGATTTAAGCGAAAAGAATATTGAGAAGGCAAGGGAGAATCTTTCATTGTATCATGACATAAGTAACTGGAAGCCTGTTCCTGGAGACATTGGAAAATTCTCGGCTGATAAAACGTTTGATGCTGTGTTCCCTGACATACCCGATCCATGGAATTACGCAGGTCAAATAAAGAAACTAATCAGGGCCGGGCATCATGTCATCACGTATTCGCCAAATTTCAACCAGACTGAGAAAACGGTGATTTCATTCGAGGCGGCAGGTTTCGTGCATATTGAAACATGCGAGATACTGAAGAGGAACCTACTTGTCCGCCAAGGGATGACGAGGCCGTCAAGCGAAATGCTTGGGCATACTGCATTCATAAGCAATTTCATCGGTGCCACTGGTTTCACATCAAAGGCGGTTAAGAATTGATGCGCTCAACCAGAGGTGCCAGTTCATGAAGCAGCCTGCTTTTTGCCTGAAAGAGGAATGAGTATGACAAACATAAGTGCAAACGAGACGAGACCGAGTATATCCCATGATCTCCCATAGCCCACGCTCGCAATGAGCAGCGTAAACACGTAGGGCCATATTGAACCGGGTACTTCCTGGGCTGCATTTACGACCGATAATGAAGAAGTGGTCTGCGACCTGTGGCTCATAGACCTGCTGACAAGCACATATATGGCAGAAAAACCCTGCACGGTGAACATACCCAGAACTGCAGAAATCACATAGATCTCTATGATGTTGTGGAAAAGCGTGATTGCAATCATAAGAAACGATGTGATCGATATAGATAGTATGAAAAAGCTTTTCACCGATCTGAATTTATTGATCGTAAGGCCGCCAAGTATCCCGCCGACAAAACCGAACACAAGGAATATTGATCCAGAATATGATGCTGCTCCATATGAAAAATTGAGTCCATCCTCCAGATAATATACGAGAAACTGCCCGACAACATTCTCAGATATTACGCTGGCTGTGCCTGCAACTGCCAGAATCCATACAACCCTGCTCTTCAAGACATTCAACAGGTTTTTCCTGGGGCTGTATGGAGATTTTTCTTCCTGCACTGGAAGGAGCGAGACAAAATAGATAATTCCCACAGCAATTGTCAGGAATCCGGCTATGAGAAATCCAACCCTCCAGCCCATAAGTAGATCGATCGAATTCCATGCACCTATTCCAACAGCTGCACCTATATTGAAGGAACCATTGAAGATGTTAACCTGCATGTTGTAATTACTGTCTGCAGTAGCGGATGGCAGGAGGCCTATAGCAGGCGAAAAGAACATGGCCGAGGAGCAACCCGCCAGAAATCTTGAGGTCGAAAGTATAGTGAAATCCGGTGAAAGTGCAGACAATAAGGATGACAATCCAAGGCCAATTATGCCTATTGACGCGATATTCCGGTTGCCATATTTTGATGCGATGAATCCTGCAGGTATCTGGAATATGCCGACCCCGACATAGAAAATTGTTATTACGAGCCCGAGCTGTATTTTGTTAAGTGATAAACCGGATTGAATGAATATCAATCCCGGTGATATATCGTACCAGTTCATTGCATAAACAGCACGAGTGGTATGAATCACTGTTGGCTTGAAATCCATCTGAGTATTTACCTGGCGGTAATCAGATCATAAAATATAACCAGTTCTATATGTGCCCGTATATTAAGAAAAGTTCAATCCTGAAAACTCAACCTTTGACTTCAGATATTCTCAGCAATGGTATCAATTCTATCCCTGCTTCAGCGAGGTTCTCTCTCCCGCCTTCTTCCCGGTCAACAACGCATATGACCATGCTTACCTTCAATCCTGATTCCTTCAGTATTTCAGCAGCACGTAAAACCGAGCCTCCAGTGGTCACAACATCCTCAATTATGTTCACGCTGCTTCCACTAGGTGCTTGGCCTATCAGAAGTGATTTTGTTCCATGTGGTCTCTCCTTTCTTATTATTATATACCGTTTACCTGAAAGAACTGCAACGGCTACAACAAGTGGAACTGCTCCCAGCTCAACGCCTGCTATGATATCGGATGTTAGGTTCTTTGAGATAAGTTCTGCAACTTCCTTCAGCGCGGTAGGATCCGTCATGGATTCTTTAATGTCAACATAGTAGTTTGAGCGTTTACCAGAGGTCAGAACAAAATCCCCGAATTTTATGGCACCGGATTTAAGAAGAATGTTCTTCAGCATCTTTCTGGATCGATTCGGAATCTAAAACCTTTCGACAATGTTGTCTGACGGCGTATTAAATACAAATTCAATTTGGATTGTTTATAATATCTCAACATTTAAAGGAATAAAGTATATATATGTAGTAATTAATATTGTCAGACATATGGAAGACACAATTAGCGTGATTTTGAATAATCCTCCGAGGACATACGACCTGGGAGGCTTTGAGGACGACGATGGTTACGAGGNNCAGCCAATCTAAAGAAGGTTCGGATCAGGATAGTGGGTTGCGGCGGCGGCGGTTCAAACACTATTACCAGGCTTGTCGAGTCAGGGTTGAAGGGAGCAGATCTCCTTTCCATCAATACGGATGCCAATCACCTTAAGATAACTAAATCACAGGCGAAGCTTCTTATTGGGAAGATCCGCACAAAGGGAAAGGGTTCAGGAGGGCTCCCTCAGATCGGAGAGGAAGCCGCGGTAGAAAACGTTACTGAACTCAGGAATCTGCTTAAAGGAAGCGACATCGTTTTCGTAACATGCGGACTGGGGGGCGGTACCGGTACCGGATCAGCTCCAGTGGTTGCGAAACTTGCCAAGGAGACAAATGCAACCGTCATATCAATTGTGACATTGCCATTCCACGGCGAAGGAAAAGTAAGAATGGGCAATGCCATGCTTGGCATACGAAAACTGTTCCCGAATTCTGACACACTTATAACTATCCCTAATGACAAGCTGATTTCTGAAACACCAAACAAGTTTCTGGAAGGCTCGTTCAACTATGCTGACTCTGTGCTGACAGAGACAATGAAAGGTCTCACTGAGATGATCAGAAAAACCGGTCTCATAAACATTGACTACGCCGATATAAAAGCTGTAATGAAGTCAGGTGGTGTTGCGATTGTCGGAGTCGGAGATTCATTGGAAGGCGAGGACAAGGTTGTCTCTTCTGTGAATAACGCACTCAAATTTCCGCTCATAGAAGCTGATATAAGTGAAGTAAGGGGATGTGTAATGCGTGTTATTGGCGGTCCTGACATGACACTGAAGGAAGTCCAGACAGCAATGAAGGAAGTCCAGAGAAGGATAAACAACGATGCAACCATATTCTGGGGTACCAGTATTGATCCAGGCATGACAGGAAAGATGAAGG
Organism: Thermoplasmatales archaeon UBA582; assembly: GCA_002502705.1. Classification (GTDB taxonomy): domain Archaea; phylum Thermoplasmatota; class Thermoplasmata; order Thermoplasmatales; family Thermoplasmataceae; genus UBA582. The sequence goes on from DAQB01000164.1 coordinate 7,180, forward strand.
TGCTCGTTCTTCTGACTGGAGTAAAATCACCATACACTGTTGCAGGCAAGGATGATCTACTTAGCCTTGGAAAGAGGTTGGGGTTCACGGATGACGAGATGAACATAGAAGAGATATCCTGATTACTCCCATTATTTCATAACGAGGCAGTTTTTAACCAAAATATTTCATATCATAAAATTACAACTCTATTTTTTTTCCTTATATCTATAATCTCAACCATTCAGAACAACGGCACATCTTCCATATCATCGAGTATACCTTTCTGCTTTACGAGACTCTCTATAACGAGCAATATATGATTCCCCAAGTACTCAATATGATAAGTTTTCAAGTTGTAATTTTTTAAAATCCAACAAAAATTTTTAGAACAGATTTATTATAGGCATTACCATGTCTGAAAGTGAATATCAATAAATACCCGCTTTTGGTGTTATCTGTTATAGTTTTACTTGCCTCACCTATATACGCATTCGAAGTGCCTGCCACCATTTCTGGTTCCTCTTCACCTGGTTATGAAAATCCATATGTTCTTTCAGCATACGATGTATACATCCATCCTGTAGGATTACCTCCCGGTTCAGTATGGAATGTAACTGTATCAGGTACAACATATACCTCCTCATCAGATCTGATATCTTTCACACTCCAATCCGGTCAATACACCTTCACAGCGGCAACCCGGGCAACAGGAATCTCCTGGGATAATGCATTTAATACATTCACAGTCAACGATTCAAACACAAATGTAAGCGTTTATTTCACTCAGAATCAATATATCGGAAATACAACGGTCCAATCCGAACCAGTCGGAATTGCGTTTGATCNNTCGATCCATACAATAATTACATTTACGTTACAAACTGTGTCAGCAGCACAGTCTCAGTCATCAATCCTTCAAATGTCGTGATAAAGAACATATCTGTCCAATCCGAACCAGCCGGAATTGCATTCGATCCATACAATAATTACAT
>DAQB01000164.1:8250-12091 GCA_002502705.1 Thermoplasmatales archaeon UBA582
AATTACATGTACGTTGCTAACTCAGACAGCGCGACGGTCTCAGTCATCAATCAGTCAAATGTCGTGATAAAGAACATATCTGTCCGATCCAACCCAGCCGGAATTGCGTTCGATCCTTACAATAATTACGTTTACGTTACTAACTACGGAAGTGGCACAGTATCCATTCTCAGTTCCACTTATGATATCGCTTTCTACACTGTAGAATTCAATGAAAACGGTCTCCCAACAGGAACAACATGGAATATCACATTATCAGGAGCACATTACTCGTCTGATGGGAATATAATATCCATCCCATTGACACCGGCTGAATACACATATTCTGCAATGAATTCAAACAGTTCTTTCCTTCCTGTAACAGGAACATTCACCGTTTCAAACAATATGATTGTGAATGTCCAGTTCCAGGAGAAAAAATATCAAGTCACATTCACGGAAACAGGTCTTCCATCAGGAACTGCATGGTATGTCAACCTTTCAAGTGGCCAATCCTTCCAGAGTACAACAGATACAATATCCTTCATGGAACCGAATGGATCCTATCATTACACAATATCATCAATGGAAGGAAGAACATATTCGTCATCACTTTCGAATGGAACATTCCTAATTTCTGGGTCATCATATTCAACTTCCATAATATTTTCAGAAATAAAATATCAGATCACTTTCAATGAATCCGGTTTTCCCTCAGGAACTGCATGGTATGTCAACCTTTCAAGTGGTCAATCCTTCCAGAGTACAACAGATACAATATCCTTTATGGAACCGAATGGATCATACACATACATTCTCGGATATCCAGGAACTTGGTCCGTATCAGATTCTAACAATACAATATACGTACATGGTTCCACTGTGAACATCTCTGCTGTTTTCTTACCCGTATCATTTCAGGTTTTAATTATCGAGAACGGACTTCCTTCAGGTACAACATGGAAAGTATCTCTCCAATCCAATACTGCAATGACCAGATTAGCTAGCAGTACATACCTGACATTTGATCTGCAGAATGGAACGTATTCGTATGCATTTTCAACAACCAACAGCAACTACATGGATGAGAATGCAGGCCAGTTTACTGTTAACGGAAATGCGATCACAGTATATGCCAACTTCACAGAGGTAATGTATAATGTATCACTTGAAGAAACTGGTCTGCCTTCTGGGATGGTATGGTTTGCTGCTCTCGATAACTCCTCACTCTTCTCTTCATATTCAACACAAAATGCCTTTCAGCTTCCCAATGGAACATATTACGTAACTGCAACATCAGTAGGATACTTATCCAACTTCACTGGCTCAGCTACACACATTGTCGTAACAATACATGGGTCTGCATTGGTGTATCACGTAACATTTACAAAGGTATCAGCAAAAGTACCTGCAACAACGAGCGATCTCCTGATAGCAGCAGGTTCAGTTGCCGGTATAGTAGCCGGTATAGCAGCAGGATACCTGATATTCAGGAAGAAGAAATGAGACTGTTGACAGATATATTTCATGCACAATTCATTCAAAGAGCGAAATAGAACGGGAAGGTAAAAAGAGGTCAAGTAAACACAACGGTCAAGACCTTCTATTGAACTTTTATAATTTTTTAACTGCTAAACCGCTTTGTAATTACAATATACGGACTCAGGCTGATTTTCTAGTATAACTTTCCCGAATATTATCAACGTTTAATACCTCTAAAATTATTACCGGACAGTGGACAAAAGTGATAGCAGAATAATCCTTGCGCTGGATGTACTGGAAAAAGAAAGAGCAATTCAGATATCCAGCGAAATATCAGAATATATATCATTTATAAAGATAAACTGGCCGCTTATTCTTTCTGCAGGTGTCGGAATCATATCTGATATCAGCAGAATTAAACCTGTCATCTGCGATCTGAAGCTTGCTGATATACCGAACACACATCGCCTGATAACAGGAATAATAAAAAGGAGTGGAGCTTACGGAGTTATTGCACATTCTTTTGTCGGGAGCGATTCTCTTCAGGAAATCTCAAAGACAGAACCTTCCCTGAAAGTGTTTTCAGTCGTTGCGATGTCTCATAAAGGAGCATCGGAACTCATGGATCAGCAGGTAGACAAACTGATCAGGATCTCAAAAGATGCAAACGTATACGGAGTCGTGGCGCCTGCAAATAATCTGGAAATGCTTAAATATATCAGATCTAAATTGCCAGATAAAGTTATAATTTCTCCGGGTGCCGGAGCTCAGGGGGGCGATCCTGTCAAAGCTATCAGCGCAGGAGCTGATTTCGTAATTATTGGGAGATCTCTCTACGAATCGTCGCATCCCGGACAAGAGGCAGAAGAAATTTATGAACGGCTTTGCACAATCCCAAAACGGCGGCCTTTATCAAATTAGTCTTAAGTTCTTCCTTTATTATGAGGGATAGCCTGTTAAATATGAATTTCATATCACACAACAGATACCAATGGATGTTGTAATTATTGGAGGGGGCGCAGCTGGCATGTCTGCTGCATCCAAGGCGAAGCGTGTGAATCCTGATCTCAATGTGATCGTTCTGGAAAAGGGGAAATACGTATCTTATGCTGAATGTGGAATACCATATTTCCTGGAGGGCGTCGTGCCATCCGTAAACGATCTCATTCACTATAGAATTGAAGAGTTCACAAAGAACCGGGGCATCTCTGTCAGAACTGGTATAGAAGTTCTGAGCATTAATAGGGATGAGAAGATGACTAATCTTGATAATGGTGAGAGGATGAGATATGACAGGCTCGTTATAGCGACTGGCGTATCCCCGAAGATACCTGAAAACCTTCAATTCGAAGGCGCAATGGGTCTGAGATCCCTCGAATCAGCATCGGCGATCCAGGAAGAACTAAAAAACGCATCGAATGTAGGGATAATAGGTGACGGGGTACTAGGGATCGAGCTTGCGGCCTCGCTCGTGCAGAGGGGGCTTGAGGTTACAGTATACTCCAGGCACAACGCGGTGTTCAAGCACCTTGGTGAGTTTGTCGGGTCAGAATTCAGGAAATATTTCGAGTCAAAGGTCAGAGTGATTAAGGATTCTACCATAGAAAGAGTTGCAAGGAATGGCCCAGGTTTCGAAGTTTACTATGACGGCAGGCAGGATAAATATGATCTTGTACTTTTTGCCACAGGCACATACCCGAACACCAGCTTAGCGAAGAAATGCTCAATTATCACGGACGAAAGGGGCCTGATTGTCGTGAATGAAAAAATGCAGTCTAGCGATCCTGAAATATACGCAGCCGGAGACTGTGCAACGACAATAAACATAGTAACTGGAAAGAAAGACTGGCATCCTCTTGCACAGATATCAAATAAGATGGGAAGGGTTGCCGGTTCGAATATCGGCGGATCTGTTATGATCTTCCCGGGCTCAATCGGTACAACACTGGTAAAGGTATTCGATTATGAGATTGGATTTACGGGTTTAACCTTGGATGAAGCGTTAAAAGCAGGTTTCGTCGCAAAATCTGTAAACATAAAAGCAAAGAGCCGGGCTAATTATTATCCCGGTGGATCAGATGTATTCCTGTCGCTTGTCTATGACACAGGAACAAAGAGGATCCTTGGTGCACAGGTTGTTTCAAAGGATGGTGGGGCATGGAGACTTAACACTTTGGCCGTTGCTGTACAGTCAAAGATGACTGCTGATGATCTTTTCTATACAGATCTTGGATACACTCCACCTTTCGGTCCAGTATGGGACCCAATAATAATCGCTGCTGACTCTGCGATGAAATGAATCTTGCCTTTGGATTCAATATTCTGATATTAACGGGAGTAGAAGCATCAATTTTGGCTAAAAAAAATCAAAAAAATTGCG
>DAQB01000129.1 GCA_002502705.1 Thermoplasmatales archaeon UBA582
GTGCCAGCCTGGCCTCCGGAAAGCTGTCCCCCACCGGTGTTAACAGGCAGGCCCCCGTCGAATGATATGTCATTATTCTCAACAAACTTGCCCCCCTTACCTTTTTCGGCAAATCCCATTGACTCAAGCTGCATGAGCGCAATTACGGTGAAATCATCATAAAGTTGCAGGAAGTCAACATCCTTTCGTGAAATTTTGCCCATCTCCAATAATTTCTCCATGGAACTATGCATACCCATATCTGTAATATCCCTGAGCTCATCAGCCGCAGCGTAATTTAATGAGGTTTCAAAACCCTCCATGAATACAGGTTTGTCAGTCAGTTTAGAAGCAGCTGAAGGGCTGCTCATCATCATTGCGTATGCAGCGTTTATGGGGATTACAGCATCTAGCATCCTGACGGGTTCAGCTATCATAGGGGAATTAAGGTACTCATCCATTGTGAGTGGTTTCTGAAGATATGCATTTGGATTCTGGCATGCATTCTTTCTCTGCGCAACAGCAACAGCGCCGAGCTGTTCAGCAGTTGTCCCATAAGTTTCCATATGCTTCCGCATGATCAGCGCAGCCTCACTTAACGGCCCTATCATTCCTAATGGCATCTCATAATTAAGTTCGTACCTCCAGGTTCTATCTGGCCTGAATGAATTCGGTGAATTGAATGGCGTCATGGAAGAATCCGAACCAATTATAATCACATGATCAACGAATCCAGAATTCAGCGCGATCTGAGCCTGGATCATTGAGAAGAGGGCAGAAGCCCCACCATGATCGCTTGCGTAGGTTAATTTCGGTGAAAGGCCCAGGTTGCTTATAACCTCTGATGTCCAGATGAGAGCATGGGGCCACATTGGCCTATTCAATACAAGGGCGTATCTCGTGGAATCAAGTTCCTTCTTAGTCATCCGTATATTTTTCAGCAGACTATTAAGCGCGATCGCCTGATACTGTTCGTTTGTGAATACGTCTTCATTCTTGTCCTTTCTTGCTCTCGATGGTTTGACGATAGAATAACCAGTTATTGCCGCTTTTTCCATGTATACTGCAGGACTGGATTAGACTTAATTTTTTCTATATTATGTGGGAAGAAGTAACTTTACATATCAGGTAATAGCATTTATAGATATACCATGGGCGTTGGTGACATGAGATTATCATAAGAACAGAAAAACTATGTTTTGTCTGGTCCCTCGGCATAACTTTCGAGTTCGCGGTATGCTATTTTTCCGGCGGAGGATTTTGGGATTGCTTCCATGAATTCAATCGACCTCGGTATTTTCAGGATTGAAAGTTTCTCTTTCAAAGCCTCCTTTATATCTGAGTCCTGCATGGGAAAAAGTGGAACAACGAATGCCTTCACAATTTCTCCATATATTGAATCAGGAACACCTATAACAGCGGCCTCCTTCACTCCTTTTAGATCCAGTAAAGCCCTCTCAACCTCCTGTCTCCATATCTTGTACCCGCCAGAAATTATTACGTCTTTTTTTCTGCCCAGCAGAAAAACACCCTTTTCGTTGACATAACCCACATCACCAGTCTTAAGGAAACCCTCTTCTGTGAAGGCGTTGGATGTGGNNCCAGCCATGACCTGTGGACCCCGCACACAGAGCTCTCCGACCTGGCCATCTGGTAGTAAAGTACCATTATCGTCAAAAGCCCTGACTTCAGTCATTGGGAGAGGTCTGCCGACGAAGTCCGGTTCATAATAATTGAGTTTTGCAACCGTGATTTGTGGCGCGGATTCTGTCATCCCCCATCCGACATTTATGATCTTACCGGTTTTTTCGTAAAATTTATTGAGTGTAGGTTCCAGTAATTTTGCACCGGAACTGAAGAATACCTTTATACTTTGTAGTTCCTCTTTCCCGATATTATCATCCTTGTTCAGGTAATTGTAGACAGTTGGAACTGCTACCAGAACTGTAACTTTATTTTCCCTGATCTCCCTGATCATCTGTTCCAGATCAAACTTCCTCATAATAACAAGTTTAGATTTAGAATACATCGCCACATTCATTATGCAGTTAAGTCCACCCGAGTGTGTTGCGGGCAATAGTTGGAGAAACGTCTCTTTACCGGGTTTCAGAGACCAGGTCTCGGATAAACTCCTCACAACGTGATGTATATTTTTATGCGAGAGCACAACACCTTTGGGGATACCGGTTGTTCCGCCGGTAAAAAGTATCATGGCAGGATCGGATTCCTCCCTGGAAATTTTCTTTTTAACTGGATTTATTGACTCAATCCATTCCCGGAATGATGTGTTAACGATTATTCTCAATCCATTAAATCCATCGAAGAAATGTGACTTCCCATCAAATACGAATGACAATTCCGGAGAGGTTTTCATCAAAATTTCGGCAACCTCGGTAGTACTGGATCTGAAATCTATAGGAACAGCAATTCCCCCGGCTCTGATTGTTGCATACAGAACCACAAAAAACTCCCAGGAATTTGGAAGGAAAATAGCAACACTTGCTTCTCTGCTTCTTATTCTATCAGAAATGAATGAAGAAAGTCTTGAAACAAGATTGTCGATCTCAGCATAAGAGAATATTTTCCCTTGGTCAATCAGGCAGGTTGAATCCGGATCATCACTCTTGATAAAATCATCGATGAAGCCTGTCTTTCCAGTCCCTTCCACCTGTGGATAGTTACGATTTAAATATATATATTTTTTCGACGCCACAAGTAATCAACCTGCAAATTGCAAAGGAGCATGAAAGAGAAAGACTGTCGATTCTTTCTGCATGATCAGGATATTTTAAAACCGGGCAGTCCTATGTCACCCGCATCCAGTGGATCTAAGAAAACCTGCTGCCCTATTCTGGCGTTGTGATCCTTCAATCTTCCGTATATCCTAACTCCATCTTCAAGTTCGACAGAAGCAATCAGATAAGGCAATTCTGATTCAAATTCCTTTGAATTCATTATAACCCTCTTGATTAGGGTAAACGAGTAAATTTTCCCTTTTCCGCTGGATTCTTTCCAACCTAGATTGATTGAACCACATTTAACACAGATCGGCCTTGGATAAAATTGTAAATTCTTGCAATCATTGCATTGCTGAACAAGGAGTTTTCCATCTTTAAGACCGGTAAACAGCGCTGAATTGACCCCATCCATCTCTGGCTTTGGCTTCATCTCTGACGACATCATACGGTAATGCTCTGATCATTTAAGAATTATTTCACCAGCCAGTGTTTTAAGGATTTTAGTAAATGTAATGTATTTAAAAATAAGCATTATCAAAGGACATTGTTGATAAACGGATTGCAAAGTAATATGAACTAGGATAAGTTCTTTGATTATGCCTTTAAACGCGAATGTCAAGGATTATCTAAAGCCAGAAAACCTGGAAGAGGCATGTGATTTCCTCAGAGAGAATGAGGATGCAATGCCTGTAGCAGGTGGCACCGGGATATCTATCTTTATGAACAAGGGTCTTATGAGCAACGTGAGAAGCCTGGTTGATCTTGACGGACTGGGGTTATCCTTCAGTAAAAAAAATAATGATTCATTAGAGATAGGTTCAATGACAAAGCTTGCAGACATGATCCAGTTTACCCGGGACCTCAATATCGCAAGGACTGCTTTACTATCAATACCCAAGGAAATTAGAAATTTAGGCACTTTAGGAGGACAGGTTTTTACTGCATATCCTGCCTTTGATATGTCAGTTTGTCTTCTTGCACTTGGAGCTACAGTGAATATCTATGATGGTTCCTCAAATAAATCGATAGCACTGGAAGAACTATACTCAGGAATGTTTCAACCAAATATACCACCTGGTGGTATTATCAAATCTGTGCTGATTCCACTAAACAAATTCAACAATACGCATTATGTAAAGATAGGAAAAACAGGTCACGGCTTCAGCGATATAAGTTTCGGGTTATCTGCAGACTTCAGAGACGGAACAATTAATAAAATTGCGATAGCGATAGGTGGCGGTTCGCTTGAGTCGGAGCCTGTCAGGTTATCATCTGTAGAAGAGAGATTAAATGGAATGGAACTAACAAAAGATAGGATAGACGAGGCTTTTGCATTGGTTAATGAAAGCAAATCCATAGAATTCAGGTCGGATGAGAGGACAAGCGCGGATTTCAGGAAACACACACTTGCAGTACATATCAGGCGGGTTCTTACAGATTTCCAGAGCAGGGGGGGCATGTTGAAATGAAAAACCAGAAGAAGATTAATTTTATACTGAACGGTGAAAGGATCAGCACATCATTCAAACCAGGAGAAAGTGCACTTGATATTATTAGAGAAAGGCTCGGTATTACTGCGGTAAAGCAGGGATGCGAAGGCGAGGGCTGTGGCGCCTGCACGTTAATAGTTGATGACAGGGCTGTCTATTCATGCATGATGCCATCGTTCAGGCTTAATGGTAGAAGGGTTGAAACCGCAGAGAACATTCCAATAACAGGTGATAAGAACCATATACAGAAAAATTTCATGGACAACTGGGCCTTCCAGTGTGGCTACTGCACTCCAGGTTTTGTGAACGCCATTGAGTCAATGATCAGGGAAGCCAGGGATAAGGCCGAAATCAATACCAATTTCAACGGAAACCTCGATGACTTCGTAAAGGACGGCCTGAATGGGCACATATGCAGATGCACAGGGTACCTGCCAATAATCGAATCAGCAAAGAAATCCATAAAGGATTCGCTTAAATTGCAGGATGAATCGAGCAACAATCAGGACAACATGGATGCATCAGACGAGCGGGAAGATGTTATACCATGAAAATGAAGGATAGGGTCGTTATTGTGACCGGAGGCAGTTCCGGAATCGGGAAGGCAGCATCCATATCCTTCGCGAAAGAAGGTGCCGTGGTAATTGTTGCGGACAAGATTGCAAATCCAAGGGAAGGTGGAAAAGACACGGTATCAGAAATTCTTGACATGGGTGGAATATCAATATTCAGGAAAACAGACATGACAGCAGAAAAAGAGGTGTCTGAACTCTTTGATTTCGTTGTCAGTAAATACGGAAAGGTGGATGTTGTTGTCAATAATGCAGCGATCTCGCTTAACAAAAGTGTGCTTGACACTTCTGCAGATGAATTTATGCAAGTTATCGATAACAACCTGAAGAGTGCATTTTTAGGCTGTAAATACGCAATAAAGCACATGCTGGGTAGAAAACAGGGCAGGATAGTTAATATAGGGTCAAATTTTTCATTTGTAGGGCGAGCAAATCTCTCTGCATATGTAGCCTCCAAGGCTGGAATCACAGGCCTTACCAGGGCACTGGCTGTAGAAACTGCCGCGCATGGTATTAATGTAAATGCAGTATGTCCTGGTGGAACCAGAACAGAAGCAACCAGGTCACTTTTAGAGGACCCAGCAAGCCTTGCGGAACTTGGAAGGAATATACCGCTTAGGAAGGGAGGCAAATTCATTATGGAGCCACAGGATGTTGCGAGAGCAATTGTATTCCTGGCAAGTGATGATGCTGAAATGATAACTGGATCATCTCTTCTGGTGGATGCCGGGTGGGATGCCTGGTAGTATCCACATAACGATTCCCAGAAGGAAAATTTGCCTCTATTGGATCAATATTATATTCGTCTCTAATGGTGAAAAGTTAACCTTAATTTTTGTAAAATATCTGGATTTACAATGTTATTCAGCTAGCATCCTGCTTCAATTCAGAACTGATTTCATTGAATGCAGAAAATCCCTTCTCCAGTGCAGTTCTGTTGATAATATATGCATTTCCGCTGAATCTTCTGGAGATAGCAGCAAGCATGTCATCCATCTCAAAAGGGAAAATGCCTGATGCCATGGCGGCCCCCAGCAGAACTACATTCGAGGCACGGTAGTCACCACAACTCTCAGCCAGGGAAACAGATTCAATGAAGCAGGCTCTTACATTACCATCTGAAAGGAGCATTTTCTTTATGTCAGGATAATCCTGCCTCCGGATGCCAAGTGAAACTGGTGGAATTTTTTCTGATCCTACAATGCAGAGCCCGTTTCTCGCCAATTTTGAAATGTTCCTTAAAGATTCCATAGATTCGAGTGCTATTATCATGTCCGCTCCCATTTCCGGTATCATGGATCCTTTCCCCTCTCCTATCCTGATATCCACGAATACACTTCCGCCTCTCTGTGCCAGACCGTGTATTTCGGACATAACAACATTGTGCCCGCACACAATTGACGCATCAGAAATCAGCAAACCTGCGGTTATGACTCCCTGGCCGCCCACACCACATACCCTGATATTTAAAGTCATTTCTCAATTCACCGCCGTCGAAATAGCCCTGAATGGACAAACGTATATCTCTGAGCAAAGTCCGCAACCGTCACATAACCTGCTGTCAATCTCTATTTTTCCCGATGAATACGTGATCGCAGGGCACGCAAAATTTTCAATACAGTTACCACACTGCGTGCACTTTGACTGATCGATTGCATATGGTACTATTTCACCCAATTTCCTCCTTGAATGGTCCGTTATGATCGCGCATTCCCTCCTTGTTATAATAACAGATAAATCATCCCTGCGAAGCGCATTACTGACAGATCTCATTGTTTCTCTTGTATCAAAGGGATCAACTACTGAAACATTCTTCACACCGCATGACCGCACAATATCCTCTATCCTGATTTCCTGCGCCATGTTTCCCATGCTGTCGAGGGGCATTCCAGGGTTTGACTGCTGCCCGGTCATAGCAGTAGCTGCATTGTCCATAATAATTAGTACGATATTTGAACCATTATGGACAGCATTTATTAATGGAGGAATGCCTGCATGGAAAAATGTTGAGTCCCCTATGAAGGCGATTATTTTCTGTTTGGTTGACTTTGAGAAACCCTGTGCTATCCCAATAGATGAACCCATGCTCAATAGCGTGTCAGAGAGCTCATATGGTTGGGATATGCCCAGCGAATAACAGCCTATATCTGATGGGAATATCACATTGCTGATTCCAGACATCCTGACAGCTCGTTTAACCGCATAGTATGTCCCCCTGTGCGGGCAACCGGGGCACATCACCGGAGATCTTCCAGGTATGTCGATCTTCAGAACACGTCTTTCCCTTTTCTTCGGTATGTCAATAAATCTGCCGATCGCATCATGTATAACATCCTGTGTATACTCAAAACTCTCAGGAAATACACCATCTATCTTGCCAATTATTTTTGTTCTTAAACCCCGCATCTGTGCAATTGTTCTCACGCCAGATTCTACAAATGGATCAAGTTCTTCCACAACTGCCACTGTATCATGGCTTTTCAGGAAACCCTCAATTAATTTTTTAGGAAGTGGATTGATTATGCCAAGCTTCAATACAGATACATCGAGGTGAAGATCATTGATCACATCCATGAGGGGTCCATATGCCGCTCCAGAAACTATGAAGCCAACTTTCGAAGTACGATCTCCCTCTATCCTATTCAGGTATGAACCGTCAGATAAATCAGATATCCTGCGCATTTTGTCAAGAATTTCACTTTTCATTTTCATTGAAAATGGCTGGAACGGGAGGTATTTCTCAATATTTCTTTCGAAATGCCCTTCTTCATTCCCTGACCTGATTTTTCCAAGATGAACCATCCCCCTCTGGTGACTAACCCTTGTTGTTGACCTGAAGAGGACGGGTATCTTTTCCCTCTCGGAAAGTTCGAATGCGTATACAAGGAAATCCTTTGCCTCCTGAGGTGAGGACGGCTCAATCAGAGGTATATGTGCCATCTCTGCGTAATGGCGGTTGTCCTGTTCATTCTGGGATGAAAACATAGAGGGATCGTCAGCAGTCATTATGACCAGGCC
>DAQB01000111.1 GCA_002502705.1 Thermoplasmatales archaeon UBA582
CCTGAAAATAACCTCAGGATTGGGGGTGAACATGAGTATATCTCAATTAATGGGCTCCTTAACAGGTTCACGCTTTACTCAGAGGGGCTTTCACATTCTCGGAGGACAGCGGTTATGCTGCCACAGAACATAATAATCAGGGGAGAAAAACAGGATTTGAGATTCGAGGAAACCGGCATACCAATGAGATATCTATTTCTACCGGATCCGGCACTACTTCATGCAGGACTGGTTCAGCAGGTCTATGATGTTTCAGGCTTCAAACTCTTCTCTATGGATACGAGGAGGCTTGTCCTGACAGGCGATATTTTACCTAAGACAAGTGGAACCGGTGAGATTTACAGCGTAATAGAAACATCAAATAACGCGAACCTGAAGGAGGAGATAGAGAAACTTGAGCCTGGAAAGATCATACCAAGGTTCGCAATAGAAAGCGATTCATATTATGACTACGTGAGAAAACTGAGCAATCCGCTATGGGTGGGGGAGTCTATATATCTTTTCAGAAAGGACGGAATTTTCTGTCTTGCAAGGAAGATAGAGAATAAAAAAAATTAAAATTCATTTGACTTAAGTTTTTATAGATTATAGGGATTATTGTTGATCTGAAGTGTTCAATCTATATTCAAAAGCGAGTCTCCCGACTGCTTATGGTGATTTCACAATCTATACTTTTTCAAATGATGAAAAGAAGGATCATGCAGTTCTGGTAAGGGGGGAAGTGAAGGGAAAGGAGGGAGTTCCATTGAGGATCCACTCTGAATGCCTGACAGGAGATGTTTTTTCATCGTTGAGGTGTGATTGCCATGATCAGCTCGTGCAGTCACTGAAGTATCTTGCCAGTGTTGATTTCGGAATCCTGATTTATCTAAGGCAGGAGGGGAGGGGTATTGGCCTCCTCAACAAGATTAAGGCATACAGCCTTCAGGAGGAGGGTTATGACACGGTTGAGGCGAACGTTGCCCTCGGTCTTCCCATAGACCAGAGAGATTACAGTTTCGTGATAAACGTGCTGAATTATTTCGAAATCAAGAGCGTCAAACTTATGTCAAACAACCCCACAAAATTCGACTACCTGAAGGAAAAAGGTGTCAATGTCATAGAGAGGATACCTGTGCTTTCAGAGCCAAGGCCTGAGGATAAATTTTACCTTGAGACAAAAAAGGTCCGTCTGGGGCATAAGATTTAGATTCCATTACTTTTGAAACAAGGATTATAAAATAATAAGATCTTTATTTAATTAATATCTGAAAGGTATTATATCACAGAGGATTCACGCTTTCATGACCCGCATTAAGGCCATAATAACTGACGCATCCAGGGGTGGTGTCTCCACCAAAACAATTGATGCCAATAGAGAAGATTACAAAGTTTTGCTTTCACCCATCTACACAGGAATTTGTGGAACAGATCGCGGTATAGTATCCGGCTCACTCAAGTTTGCATATAATCCTCATGGATCAGACTACCTCATTCTCGGTCATGAATCTGTATGCGAGGTCAGGGACTCGAATGTTGCCGGATTCAAAAAAGGAGATCTTGTTGTTCCACTTGTCAGGAGACCTGGTGACTGCGTCAATTGCAGAATCGGCAGGTCGGATAACTGTAGCGACGGCAATAAGCATGAGGCGGGAATTACAGGTATGCACGGTTTCATGCAGGAACTATTTACTGATGATCCTGAATACCTTGTAAAGGTTGAGGATAGATCCCTACGGGAGATTGCTGTTCTGACGGAGCCGCTGAAGAATGTCATGAAAGGATTCGAGGTGTTTCAGAAGGTTTCCAGCAGGTACATATTCAGCGGGTCAGATTCAACATATCTTGAAAAGAATGCATTGATAATCGGCACCGGTTGCGAGGCTTTTCTCTATACAATGATGGCAAACGAATTTGGTTTCAATTCCATGATGACTAACAGGCACCCGCTGTCGCAGAATATGCTTGCAGATCTGAACGATCTCAACCTTTCGTTTGTTGATTATTCCCAGAATCCGGATAAACCATTTTCAAGCGGAATAGATCTCCTCATAGACACGAGCGGTGATCCAGCGACAGTTTTCAATTTCATACGAAAAGTGAATTACAACGGAGTTGTTTTGTTGTTCGGAACAAATGGAAGAGCCCCGCCTGGATCTTTCGACGGAGTGGATATAGATTATCTTATTGAACGCAATATAACAATTGCAGCGACAGTGGATGCCGCCAAGATACACTACCTGCAGGCGATCGGTTATCTCTCAAAATGGCACTATAAGTATGGGAATAAACTGGACAGGGTGATAACCGGCAAATTTTCTCCAGACGACAATTCGCTTTTTGAGAGGAAACAGAAGGATGAACTGAAATCGGTTATTCAGTGGAATGATTAATTTGCCGGCCGAAATAATAGACGGATCAAAGATAGCGGACTCGATCATGAATACACTCAGGGATTCTTTCAAGGAACAGCAGGATAAGACAGGTAAGCAGGCAAGACTGGTCCTGATTCTCATTGGAAAAGATGAGGGTGCATCCACCTATTCAAGGGCGAAGATCAGGAGGGGCGAAAAACTCGGTGTCAGGGTGGACTTGATAAAACCGGATGAAAGCATTTCCGAGGCTGAACTTGCAGTGGAAATTGGACAACTGGCGTCTGACCCGACTGTGACGGGTATAATGATCGAGAATCCTGTTCCAAAACATCTTAGTTTCTCGAAAATGACCGATCTTATTCCCTTCTATAAGGATATAGACGGAACTTCGTCGACGAACCAGGGCAGAATTGTGAACAGACAGGAATTCCTGGTGCCGGCAACTGCTGCAGCTGTTGTCAGGATTCTGTCAAATTATCCTGAACTTACAAAATCAATCCTGACTATAGTGAACCGCACTCCTGTGGTTGGTCGGCCTCTCTCCCAGATGCTCCTCAACAGGGATTATACTATTTCTGTATGTCATTCAAAAACACCGGATGTTGTGATTTACACAAGGAGATCAGATGTCGTCATATCAGCAGTTGGAAAACCAAACTATTTTGATGACGAGATGATCAATCCTGACTGCACCTTCATTGATGTCGGCATAAATTACGTGGATGGAAAAGTGACAGGCGATGCCAATTACCAGTCCCTGGTGAAATGGGTCAAGAGAATAACTCCAGTTCCCGGTGGGGTTGGTCCAATCACAGCGACATTGATATTTGAGAACCTTTTGAAGGCATTCAATTATCAGAACCTGAATTCAGGAAAAATGTGATCCTGGGTCGCACCAGGTTCAGTGGATCCTTGAATCTGGATAAATTATTTTCTTGGCAGTGGATATCTTCTGCAAAAGTTCATCAGGACTTTCTGCAGTTAGATTGATATGGCCGAGCTTTCTCCTTGGCCTTGGCTCTTTGCCGTAATCATAAATCTTGCTTTCACTGATAGACAAGAGTTGTTCGATGATGCCTGCATCAATGCCTCGCCCTATTATATTCACTATACCACTGTGCGTGAAAAGCCTTGGAGTGTCCAGGGGAAGATCCAGTATTGATCTGAGATGCATTTCAAACTGGGAAATGCTCGATCCAGATAGTGTATGATGACCGGAATTATGGACCCTTGGAGCGTATTCGTTGACAGTTGCTTTGCCATCCCTGATGAAGAATTCTATACCCATTACCCCTGTATAATTCAATGAGTTCATGAGTTTCTTTGCTATCTCGAACATGCCAAAGTCATCGCATGGTGCATAATTGTACATCAGGATTCCGTCCTGGTTGAAATTATATGAAGGCCGGTGGGCGATTATTTGACCTTTTTTAGTTCTGCACGCAATTATCGATGCTTCAAAATCATAATTGAAGAACTCCTCGACAACAAATACCTGGTCGTTATTATCGATCTTTAGTTTCTCGCCGCGCTTTTTTCTGTACTGTCCTTTTCCATCGTAACCACCTTTAGACGTCTTAAGAATGCTTTCGTCGAATTCATCGGAAATCCTGATCGCCTCCTCCGCGGAATTTGCAACATGAAAGTTTGTTACTGGTATCCCATGTTCCTTAAGGTAAATCTTCTCAAGATGTCTCTCTAGTTTCAGATCGAGTGATTCTTTGTTTGGAAAAAGTTTGCCCTTGTCCTGTGCGTACTCGAGAGCTGCTGGATCAACGTGCTCAAATTCTGCAGTCACAACATCACTATCATCAACAAATTTCCTGTAATCCAGGTCTTCATAGAAATAACTGGCTACCTTTGATGCTGGAGCTTTCCTGTCTGATCCAAGAACATTGAATTCGATCCCGAGCTTCCTGCCCTCGATAATCATCATCCAGCCCAGCTGGCCGGTCCCGATTATACCAACACGCATTACAATCTGTCCTGTAATACCCTGGCTTCCTGCTCTTTCATAAATAACTGCATCTTTTCCGCAAGATCATGATATTTAACAGAAAGTATCCTGACCGCAAGGAGGGCAGCATTTTTTGAATTGCCTATGCCAACTGTGGCGACCGGTATTCCAGGAGGCATCTGGACTATTGAGAGAAGCGAATCTATACCATTAAGAGCCTTTGACTGTACAGGGACCCCGATAACTGGAAGATGAGTGTACGAAGCAGTCATTCCGGGAAGATGTGCAGATCCACCAGCTCCTGCAATGATAACCTCAATACCGTTTTTGTGGGCCTGTCTCGCAAATTCCGCCATAAAGTCGGGTGTTCTATGGGCGGATACAATCCTTTTTTCAACTGAGAAACCGAAGCTTTCCAGTGTGTCAATAGCATCTTTCATTGTGTCATAATCGCTTCTGCTGCCCATTATAACTGCTGCCTTTGGCATAGCACTTAATTGACGGATTAAATAAAAATTATCGTTTTATTCCTACTGGGTGTGAAATCCGGATCGATTGTTTTTGTAGCCTCTCTATGGATAGTCTATCTCCTTACGGTATCGAATCCTGATACCGGCTGACTCTTACCTCTTCTTCTATTTTAGAGGTTGCATTAAGGCCAAGAATCCAATCAATTATAGCCTGTTTCTGCATATCTGGGATGAAACGGTTTCATGCCGGGAGCTCTCTGTCTAAAGTTCCGATCCCAAGAAGTACCTCTCTATCAGATAAGCTGCCCACGCATTTTCCCTTTTCATCGACGATTGCGAGAACGTCAACGTTATTTTCCTTGAACATCCTGAGTGCTTCTGTTACATCTCTGTCCTGCCTGATGGCAACAACTCTATCAAGCCTGACCTGCCTCACCTTCATGTTATCGATTGACGACTGAGGGAGCAATAAAAGATCTACAAGGTTAATGACACCTGCTGGTGTGCTGTCGTTTGATACTACTATCCCTGAAGGCGTATGCTTGGACATAAGATCGTCAACAACAACCTTAAGACTGTCGTCTAGT
>DAQB01000169.1:0-138 GCA_002502705.1 Thermoplasmatales archaeon UBA582
TTATCTCAGCTGAATTTCTTGTGGATATACCCTTTGAATAAAGAGCAAGAATCAATTCATCTATACCGATAGATCTAGAATATGGTTCAAACACAGCAGTCTGGAATGAACCATTCCTGTCTCTTGGTACATTCAGAT
>DAQB01000169.1:287-7756 GCA_002502705.1 Thermoplasmatales archaeon UBA582
ATTCATGGTTTATATTTACACAAGATTCTGTACACTATCTTTGTATAGCAAATTTCTGATAATAATTGTATTATCTATTCAAAAAATTTACATATTTCTGCCAAAAATTAAGATAAATTATTATATCGTGTTTCGTTACGGGCGGTTCTCTTATCAAATGATAAGGATTCCAGTCTATCAGCATGCTTGTAACTTTTAATTCGGATTCTATTTAATGACCTGCTGTTCATTCTTATTTCATTCACTGAATCCATATCATGTTTCCAATCATGCCTGAAACCCAACAATCCCTCCATTACGAGCTGTATGAACAGAGAACTTGACCATACCTGTGCAAATTGACCGGTAGGATAAAAGAAATCCGGGTCATATGTTTCGTTTATCCTGCCCAGATCAGCACTTTTGAATGTGTACCTTATGAAAGTAATAAGCATCCTTTCACCAAGCTTCCTGTTTCCATTGTTAAAGGCAGATAAACCTATCCAACCATTCATTAGGGGCCAGATTTGACCTGTGTGATATCCGCCGTCGTATAACGTATCATTAAAGGACATTGATCTGACACCATTAGCAGTCATCAAATCATCTTCAGACAGGTATCTCAGTAATTTTTTGATCCTAGATAAGCGAAAATATATACCGGGAATTGCCAACAGCGGAGTTTTGATATATCTCCTTTCTGAATCTGTGAAGGAATCAAGACCAAATTTTCCGGAAAGAAATCTTGATTTATATGAATCGTAAATCGCCTGAAATCTGCCGTCGTGATCTTTGATGATTGCGTCATGTACCCGGACTGCTTCAAGATACCATGCATTAATGTCAACGCATTTTCCATTCCTTTTGGTGGCCCAGGTTTCAGGCCAACCGATAAGACCTGAATTGAAATCATTTTCGAGGAGGTAATCTGGCCCGGTAGACAATGATGTTATAAAGGAATAAACTTTTCTAATTTCCTCTTCAAGTACGGTTTTCGCAGAAAGTTCATTTCTGTAACCCTGTGCTATCATCCAGAGTATGGAGCTGTCAATTGACATGTACTTCGTATTGATCCTCTCTGTTCCAGAAACCTCATAATTCTGGTCCAATGAATCCAGAGAATCTACAATGGGAATTTCATGCGGTATCCTGCCATTTGCTGAATTTCTATAAAGAAGGTCAAGATGAGAATCTGCCTCGGGTGTCAGACCTATCAGATATGCGGCAAATGATGCCCACAGGCCATCACGCCCAAAGAACCATGAAAATCTTGGAAAGCCTGCGTAGAAACCATTACCCACATCTGTTTCAGAATATGATTCAAGCAGGCTTATTTTCGCCCAGAGAAATGCCTTGTCCAGTCCTGGTATGCTAGATTCTAAGATGCAATTTTCAGTCACCTTTGAGAAGTAGTCTCTGGCATTTTTGAATGCAACCTCTATATCTGGAATAGGGTCCTCACCGATCACGACCGTGGATAGATCTGCAATATTTCCTGATATAATTACATTATTTGTATTATCATCATATCTGATCTGTGATTGCATGAATCCGGAGAGGTGAATAATCGTCTTTGTAAACTCACTCTCTATTATTGCCTGATCTTTCATTCTGGACATGAATTGGTAACCTGATGGTGATTTATTCAAAGGCCACATTTTTAGATGGGCTATTTTAATAGACAGTTCAATTTTGCATGAGTTGTGGGGTTGCAATGCAATAACAATCGACTTGTTCTCTGGTGGAATAAAATCGATTCTTGAAAGACTGTTATATTTTCTATAAATATAGTAAGGACGCCTGACATACTTTTTGCAGATACTGCTTTTTTTTGTCAGTTTGAGGTTCATTGATGAAAAGTGCTGGAGACCACCGACCCAGAATCCCGTCCTGTTTCTACCTGAAGCGCCTGCACTGAGGTTGCCATCCTGTCTTATTATCAGATGAGCTCTTTTACCCTTAACAAGCGAGAAATATGACAGGTTAATGTTTGATCTGTCATTGGTCTTGACCCAGGCATCCAGTACCTTATTATTTGCCTTTAAGGATAGATCAGAACAATAATTCATTTCATCTATAATCATGAATGAACATAGTTTAAGCATTCATAAAATTGTGTTGATGTAATGTTATTAAGCACAATAGACATCTATTAAGATGTTTATACCGAGATATTTCAAGCCCATTTCTGATGAGGATTCGCTGAATGTTATCAGAAATTACAGCTTCGGTATCCTATTGAGTGATGTTAAAGGTGAAATTTATGTTACCCCTTTACCCTTTATTCTTGAAAGTGAAGGCACTGGTATGGTATTATATGCGCATTTAGCAAGAATAAATGAACACTCAAAGTATCTTGACGGATCCAGAGTAACAGTTATTTTTCAGGGCCCCCATCATTATATCTCGCCGAGATGGTATATGGACCCAAGATCCGTTCCAACGTGGAATTATGTGATAGTTAAGGTGAGTGGCGTGTCAGAAACTGTTAACCATGATCTTTTATTATCAATAATAAAGAAACTCTCTGATTTACATGATCCGGGATGGTCCAGTATGAAAAAGGAGAATGAATCATATTATCAAAAAATGACATCCGAGATCGTCGGTATTAGGATAAAGATTGATAAGATAGAAGGAAAGTTCAAGCTCAGCCAGAATCACCCCAGAGAGGATATTGAAAGCGTTATAGCACATCTTTCTGAACTGGACGAGAACGCCGTTCAGATGGCAGAGATGATGAAGAAAATACCTGTTGGAAGAAACGAAACCTAACCGGTAGATTTCCGGGATCTGCTGAAAAACCTTGTGATTGCAAAATAAATTACGCCGAATATGAGCAGAGCAAAAAGTGGATTTATCTTAAGTACCGGAACGGATGTGATAAACAGGTAAATTAGATATGAGAAAACAACTGCACCAAGACCAATCCCAAGGGAAAAGTTATTGAGCCTTCCTATCTCTCTTCTCCATTCATCCTCATCATAACCGTCTCTCTTCAGGACCTCAGTCAGTGAATTTGCGGTTTCAAATGACATCATGCCAATCAGACCAAATTCTGCGAGGAAAACAGTGTCAATAAGAAATGAAAGGTCAGCGGGCGGCATTCCAATCGCAATCGGTATGTACCTGGCAGCGTAGCCTTTGCTGAATATGATCAGTAAAATAACAGGAAGGAAGGCAAGAAATTTGAGCGGGTTTTTTCGTCCCGGTTTAATGGCATATACAATAGAACCAAGAGCAAAGGCTATTTCCAGTACACCGAATATAAGTACTAGAGAAGTGCCGCCGACAGAAGCAATGAACAGACCGGGCAATATGAGAAATATTACACCAAACAGCAAAGAAACAGTAGATCTCATATTTACCTCAGTGTGCCTGTGAGCCTCGATATGATCTTACCGTAGCCGGTTATTTCAGGATCCCAAGGAATAATCTTTGAAAAACCTGAGAATCTTGAGTACAATTTTCTTCTTGCTTTGCTGTTATAGCTTTCATTATAGATGGATGAGATTGAATATGGGGACATCTTTCCATATATTCCATATGGAAGCACATCAATAACGATAAGCCTGGACGAAACACCCCTTATCTGTCTGCAGATAAGTGAAAGAGTATCAGCGTTTGTCTCAGTTATGCTTGTAAAGAGAAATGTCGTCGGAACCGTTTCGCGTGCTATTGCAAAAAACTCTCTGTCTTTATTGTAAGAAGACAGAATCTGTTTAATGGGTTCGACCAGAAGTGCACTTCTTCTGAGCCTTATATACTGCTCCATTCCGGATCCAGGCACAACTATGCTTTTCCTTGCGTTCTTATCCTTCTGCATAACCCAGAAACCAACGTTGTGCTGGTAGTTTAATAGAAGGCTAGCAAATGACAGTATTAATTTGATTGAGCTCTCGAGAGGATTGTCCTCCTTTGTACCCTGCCGCATCGTATGTCCCCTGTCGAGGGCAAACATAATAGTGTGAAGACCTTCCCTCTCATACTGGTTTACAAGTGGTGCGTTTGATGTTGTCCTGCGGGCTGTAGCTTTCCAGTTTATAGTCCTGTATGGATCACCGGGGACATATGACCTGATCGTGTCAAAATCTGTTGAGGCTGGACCAATCCTTGATCTTGCGCTCCTTGGATTCAGCAGGCTTGCTCTTATCCTGAGTCCGCGTTTCCTCAGAATTTCGACCTTCGGTATGACGTCTATGGATACATTGACATTTATTTTTCCTGTCTTTGTATTCAGGATTCCCATTGTTGGATTATATGTGTATTTTATCTCAGTGAATGAAAATTTGCCTCTCCTCGCTGCCTGAATCTTGTATGTGAGATCATAAACCCTTGATCGAAGACCCTTGAAAACAACCCTGACATTTGAGCCATCAACAGGCTTAAAGTGCTCAAAATAAGGAAGTTCGAAGAGAAAAATACCTGCCCCTCTGTTCAGAATTATACGTGCTTTCACCTCAACGATGTCATCCACCTTGACCTTTTTGGGCATATCTATCTCAACATCGACCATGCCCTCCTCGTCAGATATGAACATAATGCCCACAAACAGAATTGGAAAGATCACAAGCAGGGTAGCTGGAAGTGAGCCGGAAAGGAAGGCAACAATACCAAACGATGCCGCAATGGCGAGAAAACCAAGCAAGCCCTTAGTCCAGAGTTTTTCCATTTGACCAACTACTTGGGCACCGAAAGCTTCTCAAGATACTCGTCCACAATTGCACCTGTGCTGATCTCGTCCAGGGAAATCTCTGGCTTCAAAACTATCCTGTGTGCTAGTGTTTCACGGATCACTGATTTAACATCATCCGGTGTAACGAAGTCCCTCTTCTCTATAACCGCCTTGGCACGGCTCATCCTTAGAAGGGAAATCAGACCTCTGGGGCTAGGGCCAGCTGAAACACGATCATCCTTCCTTATGACTGTGAATGATGTTATATAAGAAAGAACTTCGTCGCTGACGGATACTTTTGTCTCCATGATTTTCTGTATGTTGATAATTGTCTCTGGATCCAGTACANNTCGCAGAAGATCGCCCTCGTTTTCAGGATATCCTATCGACAGTCTTATCATAAACCTGTCCATCTGGGCTTCTGGTAACGGATATGTTCCCTCGAATTCTATTGGATTCTGGGTTGCCAGCACAATAAAAGGTTTTGGAAGCTTGTATGTTTCTCCCTCTATTGTAACCTGTTTTTCTTCCATTGCCTCAAGAAGAGCGGCTTGCGTCTTTGGCGGTGCCCTATTGATTTCATCTGCCAGGATAAGATTCGCGAATATCGGTCCCTTGATTGTTTCAAAGGTTCCACTTTCCTGCCTCCAAATCTTGGTACCAGTTATATCGCTAGGTAACAGATCCGGTGTGAACTGAATCCTGTGATAACTCAGGCCAAGAACCCTTGAAAAGAGCTTCGCAAGAAATGTCTTACCGACCCCGGGATTGTCCTCCATCAGGACATGTCCGGATGCGGAAATAGCTGCGAGGATCCTGTCTACGACAGCCTGCTTGCCAAGGAAATATTTTCTTATTTCTTCGCTTGCATTTCCAATCTTCTCGATGACCGGCTTCAACTCTGGACCGGGTTCTGCTGTTGTTTCCATTTTACATTTTCCTCCTGATTAGATATCTTTGATATAACACTCTGTACTACATTCTTTCTGATTGACATATCATACTCTATTAATTTCCTTGCATTGAGAAGGCTGTAGTCTTCCCACGATGGTTTGGTGTATGAAGTAATCGGTAAAAGTATGTGCTCTATTTCAGTAAAATTCTTCTCTCCACGGGAGAGTATAGTGGAAAGCGCAATTAGCAGAGATGCTGATGTTCCCTTCAGGATAAACTGCTTTATTGCATCTATCAGAAAATTCATCTCCGGGTTTACAACGACCTCGTCAGAATATTCAAATTTCTTATATGATTTATAGGTAATTCTTTCAACAAACCTTGAAGTGAGGACATAAAGCTTCATCACAAGGTAAATTATAGCCAGTGCTACAATTACAAGGAAGGCTATTATTATAATATTGTTGTAGTAGGAAGGTTTCGGAATTGCTATTATTGAGTATACAAATGCAATCGCTGCTGCAATAGATATCCATCTACCGCCGTGGAATTTTAGGTACCTGGCAAATGAACTGAGATTCTCCCTCTTGGATGAGTAAAAAAATGTCCATGTTGAAACAAGGAAGCCTGCGATAGATATTGCAACAAAAACTGGAGCAATGTAAACTACGTATGGAAAATTATAGAAAAACAGGGCCACTGATAGCGAAAAAACAAACTTTGAGGAATGGGTGAAGTACGAGCCTGCGCCAACATGCTTTCCGTCATCTAAAATTCTAACGCCAAAGATAGCGGTCGATATTGAAAGCATCAAAAGGAGGGTAGGAAGCAGGAATGATCCAATATTCTTGTAATGGAAAAATGAGCCGATGAGGGACAGTAAAAGTGTTAGAAAGAGGTATTCATATATTGTAACTGCCAGGATGACTTTAGCAAAGATTCCTGAAATTATCAATCCTAATATCTGAAGAATCCTGCCGACGTAAGCAATGATCAGTGGAAGAAGCAAAAAGCTCAGGATGTCTGATACCAGATACAGCTTGGATACGGACGTGATCAGATCCGGGAGAATTATTGACAGCACAACAATTGAGATGGCATATTTGCCGGTGGCGGAAACTGCACTTCTTAATTTGCTGACCATCTTGAAGGTCAATCCTCTGAACAGATGATAATTTTTGCGTTTGGTACGGAGGATGCAAGGCCTCTTAAATATCTCTCGTAATCGGATCTGCCTACCGGTTTATGCCCGTAGAAAGAACGCTCGAAACTCTCAAGCACAATTTCAAGCTGCGTTGACACAGATGGATCAGAAACCTTAATAATCTTCTCAATTAACTCCCTCGGCGTAGTACTGTCTTTGACTGAACTGTTTTCGTCCATGAAATTCATGTGGAAAAATTTCCTGATGTCATCCGAATAATCTACCGCCCTAAACCATTTGATATCAGTCAATCGCCCATTTGCTGCCTTGACCATGGTGCATCGATCTGAGAATGTCAGGGAGTATTCACCATCGCTGTTCCTGCTCAGATTCATAGGTATAACCAGTTCAGACTTCTCCGGAACCTTAACTGATATAGGTATGTCAAGAGCCCAGATGAGGGGCAGGTCTTCCTTTATATCTGGCAAAATTAACTGCTTTCTTTCACCCCACCCCTGAATGGATGATATCTTCTCATGATTTTCAAGCGGTAGCTGTGACCCAGGATTCATGGTTTTATTGTTATCTGGTGCAATATCAGGCTGCAACTCAACTTCAAGAACCTCTTCTTCCTTCTTTTTCTCGGAAGAATTTGATTTACGATTCTGCTGTCGAAGTACGGTCACAGCGAGCACCACAG
The DNA here is from genome assembly GCA_002502705.1 of Thermoplasmatales archaeon UBA582. GTDB lineage: Archaea > Thermoplasmatota > Thermoplasmata > Thermoplasmatales > Thermoplasmataceae > UBA582. The sequence goes on from DAQB01000169.1 coordinate 7,680, forward strand.
ATACAACTGCAATTATTGCAATTATAATATACGGATTTAGAACAAACGGTATTATCTTCTGTATTGTGTTCCCGCCG
>DAQB01000059.1 GCA_002502705.1 Thermoplasmatales archaeon UBA582
ACGGATGCGGTGTGTGTTCCGAAATTTACGTTTGCCCATTCAAAGCAATTGAGGTGGCTTGAATGGAATTCAATGTTAAGATCGCCGGTGTCGGAGGACAGGGTGTGATTACCCTCGGGAGAATGCTCTCTGAGGCAGGAATTTATGCAGGGCATAATGTTGTGATGTCTGAAATACATGGTCTTGCACAAAGGGGCGGTTCAGTATCGGTAAACGTAAGATTTGGTGAACTCATATCTCCTATACCTGAATCCGGTTCCATAGATGTTGTTCTTGGACTTGAGCCTCTTGAGGCACTCAGAAATCTGGGTCAGGTCAAGGATGGCATTCTCTACATAATAGGACTTGAGAAGATGGTACCGGTCACTCTTTCCGTTAAGGGCATGGAGTACCCGGATATTGGAAAAATACTTTCCGAAATTTCAAGCAGAAATACATTGATTCCTGTTGATCCTGACATCTTCATTACAACAGCGAGCGACCGCAAGATGATTAATTCGGTTGTGGCAGGGGTATTTTGTGGATCTGACATATTTGACATTCAAAAAGAAGACTTCCAGCTTGCAATAAAGACGATGTTTCCTGAAAAGAGTGTTGTCAGGAATATTGAATATTTTGAGAAAGGTTTTGATTTTGCAAGGGAATATATGAAGAAATACGATATTGTTGTTGATTGATTTTTCAATCCCTCTAAGATCCGTATTCTTGGATATCAGGTAATATTGAATTTTACCTTTTTTTAGAATTGAAATTGGATTATGCCTGGACTTTTATACTCGCTAACTTCCGATGCCTGATTCTGTCCAGGAGGAAATACATAACTGCAACAAACATCGTACCGGAAGCAATAATTATCCAGAAAGATGCTGTGATGCCTCGTAAATAGGAAAGCATTAGAAGACCCAGGATCGATCCTGCGAAACTGCCAAAGCTTGTGTAAAAACTGTACGCCCCTATATAGGTTCCACGCAGATTTGCAGGTGCAATACCAGTGACGATCGTCTGTGTTGTTGGTGAAGTGAAGTTTTCCCCGATTGTAGAAACTATCATGAACAGGATGATTACTGAGAAAAGTGGTGATAGTGATAGTATCAGAAAAGCAGCCGAATAAAAGATTACACCAACTCCACGCCATACCATTGCAGAATACCTGGAAGTCATCAGCTTAAGTATCCTGAACTGAAGCAGAACAACAAGAATTCCGTTTAGGGCATAGAGGTAGCCGAGATCAATAAGGGGCAATTTCGTCAGTACAATGGCGTAAATTGAGAGGGAAATGCCACTCTGCCGGTAGAAGAACATGAATAAAACACCAACCAGCACGAAAGAAAGGAAAAACCTGTTGCCAAGGGTTTTCGTGAGATCTTTTGAATTAGTTACGCTCATGGAGTCTGTGGCTTTGGTCATGGTCTCAGGAACTGCCCTGTAGAGGGTGTATATCTCTATCAAAGTTGTAATTGATGCGACGAGGAAGATATACTCGAATCCTATGCCAGAAAGAAAGCCGCCGATAAGAGGCCCAACTGCTGTACCTATATTTACCATAATCCTTACCGTCGTGAAAGCCGAAAGCCTGTCTTCAGGAGAGCTGAGATCTGCAACAGCAGCCTGGAGTGCCGGGAATTGAAGAGCGTTTATTATAACGGAAGAATACCAGCTTCCTATCAGCAGATATACGCTGAGATGCCTCAGAACAGCAAGAAACATCAAAAAATAGAATACAATGTTTGGGAGTGGAACCAGAATCATAAAGAATCTTCGTCCCAGTGTATCTGTTAACCTTCCAGAGTATAACTGAACGAATGCCATAATCAGTGTTGCAAATCCCAGTAAAGTTCCTGAGATGATGAAGGAAAGATGATAAAACTCGATAAATACAAGAGGAAGGAATATAAATGTTGAAGATCGGCCAGTAGATCGGATGAAACGTGCAAAACCGATATAAAAGATCCTTCTGTTAAGAGATCGCACATTATATCTGCTTTCCATTTTGAATCTGTGTATTGCATCCGCATTATTAAAAAAGCCTTATGCCTGTTTTGCAAAGCAGAATATTATAATGAGAATGGATATGCCGTACTTTAGATTTAGAAAATGACAAGGTTGATCCTCGAAGATGGAACTGTTTTTGTGGGCAGGGGATTTGGTTCTCTATCAGACTCATATGGCGAGATTGTTTTTACAACATCGATGTCTGGATATTTGGAATCGATAACTGATCCTTCATACAGAGGCCAGATTTTGGTATTTGCTTTCCCGACCATAGCAAACTACCCCCTTTCAAAGGGGAGCTTGGAATCAGATAAAGCTCAGGTCGCAGGTGTCATCACCATGGATTCACATCATTCCTTAAAGCAGGGTGGTTTTCCAGATCCGTTTTCTGATTTTCTCAAAAAATCAGGGGTTCCCGGAATTGATGGTATAGATACAAGGTCTTTGGTAAGGAAGATCAGGGAAAATGGAGTGTTGAGGGCCTGGATCTCACAGACAGAGAAGGATTTGGATTTCAAACGTGACCCTACGGACAGGGATCTGTGGAAGGAGTGTATACCAGACAGGGTATATGAAATAAGAAACGCCAAAAGCGACAGGAAGATGCTTTTTATAGATACAGGGGCCAAAAGATCCCTCATAGCAAGGATGTCTGAGGTATCCAACCTATCCGTCTATCCTTATAANNGCTACGATGCAATCTTCATTTCAAATGGACCTGGGGACCCTAAATCAAAATATCTCAGGAATGTCGTAAAATTTATTTCTGAAAACATTGGTAAGAAGAAAATTTATGGCATATGCCTGGGGCAGCAGATTATATCCCTTGCATATGGAGCAAAAACATATAAGATGAAGTTTGGACACCGCGGCACAAATCATGCAGTAACAGATGGCTCTAAGATATGGATTACTTCACATAATCATGGGTATGCAGTTGATTATGACTCAGCCAAATCATCCGGTCTGGAAGTGGAAAGATGGGATGCTAACGACAATACGCCAGAGATGTTATCTGACCGGGAGGAAATGATCTGCGTGCAGTATCATCCTGAAGCATCTCCTGGTCCCAATGACACGCTTACTTTCTTTGACATGATTAAGAAGAAGGTTGATTCATAGTGCCGCTCGACTCTGCAATTAGAAACGTTCTTGTAATTGGATCAGGTCCAGTGGTTATCGGCCAGGCCGCAGAATTCGATTATTCAGGATCGCAAGCATGTCTTGTCATAAGAGAGAATGGCCTCCATGTTACATTGCTAAATCCAAATCCCGCAACGATTCAGACAGATTATTCAATCGCGGATAGAATTTACATTGAACCGATAAATTCAGAGGTTATAAAGAGTATAATTAAAAAAGAAAGAATCGACTCTATAGTTGCATCTGTTGGCGGGCAGACAGCGCTAAATGCTGCAATGGAACTTCACAGACAATACGTTCTTGGTGATTCCGTAAGGATTCTGGGCACCTCTCCCGGCAGTATTGAAATCGCAGAAGATAGAAGAAAGTTTCATGAACTCATGAAAAAGATAGGCGAACCCGTCCCGGATTCATTTGTCGCGAAAAAGGACAACCTGCATGACCTCCTGAGGCAGATCCCGGAATCATCGTATATAGTAAGAACATCATTCTCTCTTGGAGGCATGGGGGGCGTTGTTGTAAAGGATTTGGATGAACTGAATTCCTATGCAGCTAATTTCTTTTCTGACAATCCCGGAGAAGAACTCGAAATTGAGAAATCTATTCTTGGACTGAAAGAAATCGAATACGAGATGATCAGGGACAACGCAGGAAACTGCATATCCATTTGCAATATGGAGAACCTGGACCCAATGGGCGTTCACACCGGAGAGTCAATTGTAGTGACACCGAGCCAGACCCTGAGTGATAACGAAATACAGAAGCTCAGATCAGCGGCGATAAAGATAATTTCTGCCATTGGCATCATAGGTGCCTGCAACATACAGTTTGCCATCGATGATGTAACAGGGGATTATTATGTGGTTGAGGTTAATCCCAGAACTTCAAGATCTTCTGCACTTGCCTCCAAGGCGTCTGGTTATCCTATTGCCAGAATATCGACGCGTATTCTACTTGGCTATAATCTCACTGAGATAAAGAATCCACTTACAAAGAACACTTCCGCTGCATTTGAGCCGTCGCTTGATTACATAACAGTAAAAATACCGAGATGGCCGTTTGACAAGCTCGCTGTCAACAGGCAGATAGGTGTACAGATGCGATCCGTCGGGGAGGTTATGGGGATTGGCGTGACTTTTGAGGAGAGCCTTATGAAGGCAATAGCGTCTCTTGATACACCTGAGAGCAGAAAGCTAAGGTTATATCGATCCAGTGAAGAAACAATATCGCTTCTTGCAAGACCAAATGATCTTAGGCTTTACGCAATATTTGATGCACTGATGATTGGCATTGATGCAGATTCAATTTCGAGATATTCAGGTATCAATGTCTATTTCATAGAAAAGATAAAGAATATTGTTGCGGGAATCAAAGCGATAAGAGTTGGGGAAATACCGCTTAATTTACGGGAACTCAAAAAACTTGGCGTATCAGATTCTATAATTGCTTCTCTCAGCAGACTGCATGAGATTGATATAATCAGGTACAGGATGGAAAATTCCATTATGCCCTCATTCAGGGCCATAGATACATGCTCTGCGGAGTTTACATCCTCAACTCCATATCTTTACTCAACGTATAACGGAAACGATGAGAACACGATTACAGATTCAAAAAAGATATTGATTCTGGGCTCCGGACCGAACAGAATTGCCCAGGGGCTGGAATTTGATTATGGATCGGTCAAGGCATCGCTTGCTCTCAGATCTCTTGGAATTGAATCACTGATGATAAATTGCAATCCGGAAACAGTGTCAACCGATTTTGATTTTTCAAGCAAACTCTATTTTGAGCCTCTGACGTTGGAACATGTCTCAAATATTATGCATGCTGAGAGAGAGCTGAGTATAATTATTCAGTTTTCTGGACAGACAGGACAGAATATGGCCGCCGGCCTTTCAGAATTATTCGGCGAAGACTGTTTCATTGGAACAAAGCCATCGGATATAGAGAGAATTGAGGAAAGAACAAAATTTGCCCAGGCGATTGAAAAACTCCACCTGAAGCAACCCCCTTTCTCAATAGTAAGGAATGAAAATGATGCTATAATCGGCTTCAACAAGATCAGGCTTCCTGTCATCATCAGATCATCATTTATCATTGGCGGGCGCGCAATGGACATAATATATGACAGAACTGCAGGAATATCAAGAATAAGAGAGGTTTTAACGTCGTTCCCAGAACATCCTGTACTGATAAGTGAATATCTCGAGAATTCAACTGAACTTGATGTGGACTTTATTTCTGACGGAAAGAAGAGTCTGATCGCAGGGATATCTGTTCANNGCATTCATTCTGGCGACGCTATGTCAGTCATTGGACCGAATTTGGTAGACGATGCTTCAAGGGAGGAGATTATTTCAATCGTGGATCGCCTGACAGAAGAATTCCACTTAAAAGGACTGTCAAATCTTCAGATAGCCTTAAACAAATCTGGTATATACATAATAGAGCTGAATGCAAGATCGAGCAGAAGTGTTCCATATGTTTCCAAAGCTATCGGAAAGGATGTCACCCTTACAGCAATAAAGTATTCTCTGGGCATAGATAGAGCAGAAGATGCACTGATTGAGCCTGCCTCTTTCTTCTGCAAAGTTCCAATTTTTCCGTTCAAAAGGTTCCCGGAACATGATATCCTGTTATCCCCTGAAATGAAATCAACTGGCGAGGGTCTCGGGATCGGAAAAACGTTCGAAGAAGCTGTTCTGAAAGCTTTCAATATCCAGAATCACAAATTCAATGGATCAGGAGGATGCCTGATCTCAGTCAATGATTTTTACAAAGATATGATAATAGATGTCGCAAGGGATCTTAAGAGAGAGGGCATACTTTTATTCTCTACTCCTGGCACGCATAATTTCCTGAGGGAAAAAGGGGTAGAATCTTTTCTTGTATTCAAGATAGGGGATGAAAGAAGACCTACAGTCAGGGATATTCTTGAGAACCAGGATATAATGATGATAATAAATTTGCCGAACCGTTCCACTGGATCCATTGCTGATGGATTTGAAATAAGGAGAGTTGCGACAGCTAAAAACATACCAGTTGTAACAAACCTCAACCTTGCCAAAGCGATTGTGCGGTCCATAGCAAAAAAACCAAGGATGGTGCCGAGGGAATTGAATGAATACTATGATCAATAATGCAAAATAGGTTATACAGGTGGAGCTACCTCTTCCTCTTCCTTCTTGCGTCTTGACTCGAGTTTCAGCATGTATCTGGTTACATAACCTGCAATGTTGTTAAGTGTTTTCTTTGAAGGAACGGTAACAACCTGCCTGACTACCTCCCTGTTTTCATGAAAATCCAGGTTGAACTTTCCAGGAAATGAGGTTACCAGTGACTCGGCTGTTTTCTTGATACCTGAAGATCTTATGCTACCCATATTATGCGACCAGATAATTGTATATCAATATAAAAAGGCTCTTTATTTGGACCCAATCTAATGATGATTAAACCCCTAGTCAGGAGGAGGACAGATAAGGACAGGTATTTTGCTTAATTTAACTATTTCAGAACTGACCGATCCAAGGATCACCTTGCTGAGGCCGCTCAATTTTCTTGTTCCAGATATAATCATATCGCAGGATTTCTCCTCTGCTGCCCTTACTATAACCTTGGCGATCTGATCACCTGTCGCATCCATCTTCTCAATGTCAAAATTAACTCCTGAATCAGAGAGCATTGTTGATGATATCTGCAATATCTTATCTGCTGCTTCATCCTGCTTTATATATACAGTGGATGGAACATATGAATCGAATGTCGGCCCTGATCCCATGACTGCTGGTGTAACATATAGAACAGTCATCTTTTCTATCACGTCCTTAAATTTAAGGGCAAATTTAAGGGCCAGTTTCGCACCTTCCGAACCGTCGAACGCTAACAGTATTTTCATAGCAATGATCCAATATTCACCCCTTTAATAATTTTTCTGTTAATTTAGGTATCCCAAATTAAATGTTGGTTATACTAATAATTATAAATTCAGTCTAAAATAAGGTGAATTTAGTTTTAACGGGGTGCCCAGATTGTATCAAAATTATCCTTTTATACGGAATTCATGAGATCGACCTGAAAAATCCTCTTGCACAGAAAGATGAAGTATGCTCAGTTAGATTTCTCAGTTCTAAGAACAAATAATGCAAACTTGCTCTCACTATCAGTAAACACTTTTTCCTTTTTTAATCCGGATGACTTACAGATGTCGGTAAATTGATCAACCGAGTATTTATAGGAATTCTCTGTGTGGACTTTTTCCCCTTCGTAAAAATCCACCCGGCTTCCTGAAATATCAACTGTGAACGACCTCTTTGCTATCAGGTACATTTCTATGCGTCCCTCTCTCTCATTATAGACAGCTTTGTGATAGAAATCATCCTCCTCTATGTCGGAATTCAATTCATGTCTAATCCGCGTGATAAGATTCAGGTTAAACTTTGCGGTGACTTCTTCTGAGTCATTATATGCCTTTTCCAGAGTTTCCTTATCCTTCTTTAAATCTACACCTATTATGAAGAAGTCCCTGCCATCAAGAATTTCAGAACATTCTTTCAGGAAATCACCCGCTTCATGTGGTTCAAAATTTCCAATTGTCGAACCGAGGAAAAATAGGCCCAGGTTACCACTGTGTTTGTAATAGGGGAGTACAAGATTCTTAGTGTAATCGGCACATACTGGGATTATTTTCAAATTCGGGAATTTTTTCCTGTATTTCGACAAAGAGTCGGCAAGAGTTACTTTCGATATATCTATGGGCATATAGCAGCTGATTTTATTGCACTGGGCGATGATCTGTTCTGTTTTGGATGAATCGCCAGCACCAAGTTCCACGAGCATTGAATCTTCAGCAAATAAACTGCAAATTTCCCTGAAATAATTATCAAGTATCCATTTTTCAGTCCTTGATGGGTAGTATTCCTCCAACCTTGTTATTTCTTCAAATAATTTTGATCCTTTTGCGTCGTAAAACAGTTTTGGGCTAAGCCATTTTTTCTCTGACGTGAGTCCAGTAAGAACTTCTCTCCTGAAATCCTGTGGCGGTGGGCTCTGATCATATATCTTATCAGAATTAATCATCTATCCTCCGC
>DAQB01000019.1 GCA_002502705.1 Thermoplasmatales archaeon UBA582
GCGTCAATAGCAATAAACAACGGTTGCTCACTTTATACATTAGATGATCATTTTGAAGTTTTTACGACCAATGGACTGAAACTGTTTAGATAGATTAAAATGGATCGCTTGAAATTCTATCAAAGATTTAAGGAATATTGTAGTAATTGTTGTATTCGTCTCAGATTGGACCTAATTTTAACAGAGACTCCTTGAAGAGTAATTACAGATTTAAATCTGTGTAGGGGCAAAGAGAATATGTTTTCTTCGAAAAAGCGACTTAAACGTTTTTATGTTCGAGTCGAAATATGGACTTATTATATTTCCTTAGTATTTCCATATGTGTTTATATATGGCGCATGCATAACATATAGCTCATGGATAGACACATATTAAGTCGCCTCAGGGAGAGAATGTTGGACAGAGGCTCAATACGCAATTTACCGGAAAAGACGCTTCAGGAATCATTCATACTTAATACATGGGGGACCAATGCAATAGAGGGAAACAGCCTCACTTTGGATGAAGTAACAAAGGTAATTGAAAGTGGCATGAGTGTAGCTAATCGCCCAGTAAGGGATCTTATCGAAACAATTCAGCATCGCGCAGCCCTATCTGAAGTGGTAAGTGGAAAAATAGGTGAGATCAACATGAAAAGTGCATTGAATTTGCATAACATGATATTTCATGGGGTCCTCCTGGACCCGGGAAAGTGGAGAACGGTAAATGTTAGAATATCAGGTTCCAAGTATTCCCCTCCAAGAGTAGAAAAGCTCATTTCTCTGCTTCAGGAATGGGAGCGGCATTACATAGAAATGGAAATGAAGCGTGAAGATGTTTTTTTTCAAGCTGCTGAAATGCACTTTGGTTTTGAATCCATCCATCCTTTTTCTGATGGAAATGGAAGAGTTGGCAGGTTACTGCTGAATATACACTTCCTTAATCACAACTGGCCGCTTCTGCAAATTCTCCCTCATGACAGGAATTCCTACCTTAAAGCGCTTGAGTCTGCCTATCATAATGGCATGAACAGTTTGAAATCGTTTTTTGAAACAAATATGGCAAGATCGCTTGTTTTTGTCCTTGACATGGTAGGGTCAGAGGATGATAAATTATTGACCCTAAACGAGGCAAAGAAAGCCTCAGGTACAGATTACTCGACAAAATATCTGGCGCTAAGAATCCAGCAGGGAGAGGTACCTGGAATTAGATTGAACAGCAGGTGGAAGACAAGTCCTGCAGCAATAGGTCTTTATCGCGAGATAAAAGGCAGAGAGTGATATTCATGTCTTAACGTCACTCACAAACTGGTGTTTTAAGTTTTGAATAGGCACACTACGTTCTGGACTAAATCCATTTAATTGACATAATGCTAGAAATATTCCATGTAGCCAGGCAATAGATCCTGATTCCAGAAATGATGATAATTATGGCAGTCTTGAGAGATTTCTTAAGTTCACTCCCCTTAAACGGCGCAATACAAAGGAAAGTCGGGGCGTTGCGATCGCTAGTTCCTCCATGCGCTTTTCTCATTATTCCAATTGCATTTTCGTTATTGCAAGTAAAACTCATAGAATTCCTCAAATGAATTATGCTTGATTTCTATTTTTCCTGAAAATCCAAGTCCTATAGCAATCTGAGCAGATTTAAATGTTTACCGCATCTATGATTTCTATTTGTTGTTTTAAATGGTTTACACATTGTAATACTAAACTTATAATATGGGTACTACATCATGTAGTATGAAGATGTATACCACTGTATCTGCGAAGATCTCAGAAGAAGAAAGAGAGGAATTAAAGAAACTTGGATTGAATCCAACAGCAATTATCAGAAAAGCGGTTCAGGATGAAATCAGGAAAGCCAGAAGTAAAGATTTAATTGAGAAAATGAAAAAAGTAGCACCCATAATCTCGAAATTAAAGTTAGATGAAATAGGTTCAGATATTAGGGAGGACAGGGAAAGATGAACCTGCTGGACGCTTCTGCAATTTTTAACCTATTTCAGAGTGGAAAGTACAGTACGCTTGTTGCAGGAGCAACGATCCCTCTTGCCAGTTACGAAATAGGAAACATTCTGTGGAAGAATCATAATATAAGAAATAGAATTTCTAAGAAGGAAGCAACAGAATCAGGCTCCGTTCTTTTTGAATTGATTGATTCAATGGAACAGATTGTTCCGTCTCCAGGTTCCGCGTTGAGATTATCATTAGAGGAGGGTCTAACATTCTATGATTCATCTTATCTCATATCTGCTATTGAATCTGGTTACGATCTTGTAACCGATGATTTGAAACTGCATAAGATTGCAAGCTCGAAGGTACCGACGGTAAAAACCGCAGATCTATGATAGATCTTTTATGACGTATTATTATCAGATAACTATACATGAATGCAGTTATGGACTGGTAGGGATTTGATTAAAGTTTTAAGNNGTTCATTTCAATAACTCTAAGTATTTTGGAGGCTCTAATATCCTGTTAACGTCTATGCCATTTCCGGCAGCATACTTTAGAACATCCTGGGCATTCCATGTGACAATGTAGTCGATTTTGACAGATTTGGCTATAGAAATCATGTACCAATCGTTACCCACATCTTTTATTGCCATAGGATCTATTGTAAGATTCTCGGTTTTAACGAAATTCAGTTGCATAACATAAGGGTCAAGTCTCGTGTTCAAATACTCAGTTCTAACACTATCTAAGGCGCGAAATACGTCTCCTTCCTTCTTTCCACTCTGTGAAATTTTCTCAATCAGATCTGGATCTAAATCAAGAAGTCTTTTCAATTCGCCGTAGAGTATATCGCATGTAAATGCTTTATCAGATCCACTTATAACTCTCTTGCATACCTTAGCGTTTGAGGAATGTTTGTACCCTGAGATCAAATAGGCCAACACGACATTTGTGTCTATTATAAGTTGCATTTATTGTCTCAATGCCTTCTTAGCCAAGTTGACAGCAGAAACTACATCTTTTTCAGTTATTTCATTTTCCTGCAGAAAATCAGCGAAGTACTTATCGACCACCTCCTTCTTGAGGGCCGATCTCTTAGTGAATTTTGGGTACCTTAAATACACTGAATCAAGCAATTCTGTTAAACTCATATAATTGAAGTTAATCTTTACGTCAAATATTTGCTGTTTTTCAAAATCAGTTAAGTTATCCCAGACAGAAGCGGCAACTTTAAATCCTTCGTTGGTAAGTCTCAGTTCATCAAATGAAATTATACCTCTCGATTGGAAATCAGTAAGATCACTGGAAAGCTCCTTGGAAAATGGACCATACCAGAGAGGTTCGAAGTGATAGACATCTTTCATTTCTGCGAACGGAGTCCTTCTACAGAGGAGAAAAATTTCTTTCTGTAAATGTGTAACTGATGGGATTGGTTCATTGTTCTTCTTTGACTTTCCCCAAGCGTAGATGAAAGAAAGTAGCAAATCACTTCTTGAAACCATACGAAGAAGATATTCCATCGTTATATACAATTCTTATGTAATTGGACAAATTTTGACTGGTAGAATTGACTTTGGTTTTATCGCCAGAGAAACGTAAATAGAGTAATTCCGAGACAAACATCACCTTAGGGCGTAAGCAATAAATACTGTGGTGAATTATAGTATAATATAGTGATTTACAATGCCAACGACGATACAAGTGAGTGAGAAGTTACAGAAGGAACTGTCAAAACGTAAGTTATATAGCAAAGAGACCTACGAAGAGGTTATCTGGGATCTTATAGAAGACTCACATGAACTGGACGAAGAAGCAAAGAAAGAACTGGTTCAGGCTCGACAGGAGATCAAGGAAGGAAAGTACCATACCTTGGAAGAGGTAAAGAAGGAACTGGGCTTTTGACCTATAATGTAATATTTTCTGATCTTGCTCTCAAACAATTGAGAAAACTTGATAGGGAAATCGGACAGAGAATAATCTCAACACTTGAGAGGATAAGAATAAGACCCGATGCTTATGTCAAGAAACTCGTTGGCGACGAAGGATACAGGCTTAGGGTGGGAAACTACAGGGTGATCTTGGACCTTGACAAGGAAAAACTGATAATTCTGGTGTTAAGAATAGGCCATAGGAGGAACGTTTATGATTCGTAAGTCAGTTCATCGCTCCGCTGGTACTTTTATTCAGAGTTTGATTGCCACTCTGGAAACACTTCTGAATAAACACGTAATGATCCAAATCAGTGAGAGCGATCTGGACATCAAGGACGGAAGGGTGAGAAATGCCAGAGACTTTCTTAAGGAACTCTGACGCAAGCAGCAATGATCGGTCAAGGATGTAAAGATGACTCAGAAGAATGAACTTGAAGAGAAACTCATAAAATTCTTCAATGCAGAAAATGATCGGGACTGGAAACTATATGAATCGTTTCTCTCGGAAGATGTCCAGTGGATTTCATACGGTCCCCCCAAGCGAAAGGTTGTGATTGGAAAAGAGGATTATGTTAAGACGATGATCAGAGCTTATAGGGACGTACCAGATAAGTTCAAGGTTTTGAACATGGTTTCAGACA
>DAQB01000080.1 GCA_002502705.1 Thermoplasmatales archaeon UBA582
CAATTTTAATTCTTTCCCTTCGCAATTGATAATAGCGTATTTCAGAAATTGGACGGAAAATGCAAATAAAGCCTGAAATAGATTGTAAAGCCAATTAAACATATTTCTCTATAGACCTATATTTCGACAATCTTTTATATAGGATAATACTTTATTTACCGTTACTTTTACCTCAGCATGGATTCTTCAAATCCTTCTAATCTAAAAAAGAAAAGCCCCAAGGGAATCATTATTGCTGTGGTTATTGCAATAATAGTAATAGTTGCCGCTTTCGCGGTTATTGAACTGGATCACAAGAAAACACCAACACTTGTAATCCTCGTGGGTAGCGGCAGTATGACGCAGCAATATATCACCATGGTTGCAACTGATTTTGAGAAGCAGAACCCGAATGTTAAGGTTGACGTAACGACAGCCGGGTATTCAGATCTCCTCTCAACAGAGGAAACTGCGCTGAAAGGCGGCGCTTCAGTTCCGAATATTGTAATGTATTACGCCTCTCAGGCTCCAACACTGGCACCTTACTTATATAATATTCCAACAAGCACAAATGGAGCTCCTGGAACAATTGACAGTTCAAACTTCATTGAAGGGAATATGTACTCAGGAGGCTACAGCATAGCACCAAATGGAACTATCCTGAAGACAATCGGAATACCTATTCACACTGTAATCGGTTATATGCTTGTTTATCAGAACAAGATATTTGATAACACCACCTTACAGAATGAATTCCAATCTGAATACCATTTCAGTTTTCAGCCCAGCACATACAAGAACTGGACCGCACTCTATGATGCAGCAAGTTTCATTAATGCATCCACATCATTCAACGGACAAAATGATCATTACGCACTGATGTTTCCAGACAGTTCATCGCATTCGATTATTGACGCATTTTATAACGTTGCATATCCTTTCCTGGCTGGTAATGCATCATCAGGCGTTCCTGCAAACTCTTCACCCAATTACTGGACATACTTCGGAAACCAGAGCGGAAAATTCAATGTTTCATTCAACAACAGCGCAGCTGTCAATGCACTTACGACATACAAAAGTCTGATTCAGTTCGAGCCATCTGTGTCAGTTCAACCCGTGGGATACAGTGAGCAGCTGTCATACTTTGAAACAGGTGACTATGCAGTTGGTCTTGCCTGGTCCAGCTTCTTCCCAGATTATTCTAACAGCTCAATTTCTAGCGTAGCAGGAAATTACAGTGTTGCCCTTCTCCCGGGCGGTTATACAGGTTATTCGCCGACTTTGCTGGGCATAAATCCGCACTCCCAGAACACATCACTTGCAGTTCAATTTCTTGAATTTGCAACCTCCTCATCGGAATACGCAAAAGGCATAAGCCAGTTTGATTTTCTTCCAGGAAATGCAAATGGCCTTAAAGCCGCAGAAAGCATGAGTGGTTTCGGCTGGGTTAATTCATTCCTCAATTATTCCAATACCATAAACCTCAACCCGAAATACGCTGCTGTGGTAACACAGGTATCACCACTTTTCAGCACTCTTATACCTGATTTCAACAGCGAGGTATACGACTACTTCACGGGAAAGACCACTGCATCAAATGCGCTAAGCGTAGCAGCATATGAATGGGTAAGCACAATCAAGAGTGACAACATCCAGCTTTGATCAAGTGTTTCTATGCTTTCGCAAACAAAGAAACAGGCGATCATCCTAGTACTTCCAGCCCTAATTTATTTCTTTATTTTTGCACTTTATCCAATGGTTGAAAATTTTATTCTCACTTTTCAAACCGAAACACTTAATGGAAGTTATGTGTGGAGCGGCTTTACAAATTATTTCCAGGTTTTTAAGATACCACATTTGGACCAGATCTTTGAAAACACGGTAATATATACGCTGGCAGTTCCTTTCTTGGACATACTCTTTGCCATACCGCTTGCTTCCTTTATGAGACGACTAAATAAACCATTCCTTCTTCCCGTTATTCTTCTGTCAGCTTTCATACCTCTTGTAACTGCTGCGGTTATGTGGGTTTTCATGCTGAACCCGATATACGGTTTTATCTACTATATCGATAAGGTCGATCTATTCACCACACCATGGAGCATTGTTCTGATAGATGTCTGGAGCAGTCTTCCACTAGCAACTCTAATCATATATTCAGGTCTTAAAGCCATCCCTCCACACATCGAGGAAGCTGCCCATATGGATGGGCTTATAGGCTTCAGAAAATTGGCACGCGTGGATCTCCCATACATTAAGGCAAGCATACTGTCTGCAACCGTTCTCATGATTCTATACGGCTCCTTTACATTTGACCCGATATACATCGCCAAGACCGTTTCCCCACCCTTCGCAACCCTGGATATAGCTTATTTTTCCTACAGTCTGTTCTTTACAGGCGAGGCAGGACAGGCTGCAGTTCTAATGGTTATAATGACTCTTGTTTCAACGTTGATTTCGATCCTGTTTGTGAAACTGACTTTAAGTGAAAAGAGGATGAGGACACGGTTTAGTTTCAGATTTCTGCCAAACAGGGAAATACCCAAGCCTGTTGCTGCACTACTTACGGCTCTTTACCTGATCTTCTTTTTGCTGCCTTTTGCCTGGCTTATTCTGGAATCCTTTAAAACACCCAAAGAGATAATTGCAATTCCGCCGGCTATAATTCCTTCCGTTATCACATTCTCAGACTATCTTTACAGTTTTATAGTTGGTGAACCGTACTTCATAACAAGTGTGATCGTTTCCTTAGGTACCGCTGTCCTTGTATTCATAATAGGGGCACCAGCTGCTTATTCTATTTCAAGACACCGGACAGGAGGATTGAAAATAATTGCTTTCATACTGTTTGTTTATTCTCTTCCAACTGTAATTTTCCTGATCCCCGTTCATAATGTTATACAGTCAGCAGGTCTTATCAATGGCTGGCTCGGTTTGATCGTTGCATCCCCTCTTTTTGTGCTGCCGATAACCATATGGCTCCTTTATAACTTTTATGCAACATTTCCAAAACATCTCGACGAAGCTGCAAA
>DAQB01000105.1:0-1305 GCA_002502705.1 Thermoplasmatales archaeon UBA582
GGATCCAATAAACACACTCATACAGCTGAAAGCCGAGCATGAAAAAGGAAACAGGAACTTCGGCATCGACGTAGAGGGAAACAAGATCAGTGACTCGATAAAACGGGGTGTCTTTGATCCACTAAAAGTGAAGAAGCACGCTTTCGAGGGGGCACTTGAGGTTGCAACGATGATTCTTAGAATCGACGATGTCATCGCGAGCAAGAAATCCGGTGGCGGCGAGTCACCAGGCGGAATGCCCGGTGGCATGGGTGGAATGGGTGGCATGGGAGGCATGCCTCCATACTGATCCATCCTGTGGTTAATTTTCCTTTATAATCAGATACTCGATATTTTCACAATTCTTTTTTATTTTTTCTCACTGTTAAAATCAATTATACTTGCCTATCTGTAAATAATCGCTATTTCATCTCCTTTCAAGTATTTTCAATTACAGAATTTCAATCTGGGAAGTTTATTAAATATTCCTGCGATGTCGTGCAGGTGAGTAATTGAATCTATATGAATATCAGGGAAAGAATCTATTCGCAAGTTATGGAATACCCATACCCGGTGGATATGTTGTTTCTAATATAAGTGAGGTTAAGCCTTTCAGTAAACCAGTTGTAGTGAAATCGCAAATTCTCCTTGGTGGGAGGGGAAAATCTGGCGGTATTAAATTCGCAAGAAAGCCGGAAGAACTTAATCCTGCAGTTACTGAGCTCTTGGGCGCCAAAATAAGGGATCTTAAAGTAACCAAGGTTCTCGTTGAGGACATGATAAACATAAAGCATGAATACTACGTGAGCATCGCTCTTAACAGAGCGGAGAGAAAACCCGTCCTTATTGCAAGCCCGAGCGGTGGGGTTGAGATTGAGTCCGTTCCAGATGATAAGCTTATTAGAAAAAATATTGACCCGCTCCTTGGATATTCTTCTTTCATAACAAAGGAACTTTCTACATTTATGCAGTTTGACAAAGATCTATCAGCACAGTTTGATTCTATCCTTAGAAGGATGTATAAGCTTTTCAATGAGTATGATTGTGAATTGGTTGAAATAAATCCTCTTGTGCTGACAGCTGAAGGTAAATTAATTGCTGCAGATTCGAAGGTTGTTGTGGACAACGACTCATTATTCAGGCACAAGGATCTTTCCCTTGAGGATCCGGAAAAGACTCCTCTTGAAAAGGAGGCCCAGGAGAAAGGATATGCTTTCGTGGAGCTGGATGGTAAAATAGGTGTCATAGCAAATGGTGCCGGTCTTACAATGGCAACCCTGGATGCATTGACGCTTCATAACGGTAAACCAAGAAATTTCCTTGATC
>DAQB01000105.1:1317-2532 GCA_002502705.1 Thermoplasmatales archaeon UBA582
GCCAAGCCGCAGGCAATTCTTGTGAACATTTTCGGGGGAGTCACTAAATGCGACACGGTTGCTGCAGGAATAGTCGAGGCCAAGAAGAAATATGATATCAGGTTACCCATGGTTGTCCGTCTTAGTGGTGTAAGGGAAGACGAAGGAAGAAAGATCCTCACCGATGATGGCATAGATGCTTATTCAGACATGATGAAGGCAATTGAGAAGGTTGTAAGTTATGTGAAGGTGAACTAAATGTCATATATTGTTGATGAAAACACAAAGGTTTTGGTACAGGGTATAACGGGCCATCAGGGTTCTTTCCATGCGGGCGAGATGTTAAAGTTTGGCACAAAAGNNATAACAGGCCATCAGGGTTCTTTCCACGCAGGCGAGATGGTAAAGTTCGGCACTAAAGTGGTCGCAGGCGTTTCGCCGGGAAAGAGTGGAACAAAGCACAATGGAATACCTGTTTTTGATACGGTTGCAGATGCGATGAGCACAGGTGCGAATGCCACAATGATATCTGTTCCTGCACCATATGTGAAAGATGCCGCCTACGAGGCAATAGATGCTGGAATGAAGCTCATATACATACTGACAGAGCATGTGCCCTTCCATGACACACTTGAGATATTCCATCAGACAAGCGTGAGAAACATCCGGATGCTTGGGCCAAACGGACCGGGAGTAACAAGAGTCGGAGTATGCAAGATAGGCATAATGCCAAACAACATATTCAGAAAAGGGGATGTGGCTGTTGCATCAAGAAGCGGTACCCTGACCTATGAAATTGTAAATGCTATAACAAAATCAGGAATGGGAGAAAGCACAGTTATTGGTCTTGGAGGAGACCCAGTTGTTGGGATGACATTCATCGATGCATTGAAATTATTTTATGAGGACAAGGAAACGAAGAAGATTGTACTCGTCGGTGAAATAGGCGGGAACAACTNNCAATGGAACATGGCGACAGGAACAAGAAAGTTGTTTCTTACATAACCGGCAGGAGTGCACCCAAGGGCAAAAGAATGGGTCACGCTGGTGCAATAATAGAAAGAGGAGTAGGAACAGCCGAATCAAAAATAAAAGCGTTCAATGAAGCAGGCGTGAAAGTCGCTGACTATCCTGACGATGTACCAAAGCTGCTGAAGTGATCCAGATGAAGAGGGATATAATCTCTGCATTCGATATGTCCGATGATCTGGAGGAGATTATCGATCTTTCAATTTC
>DAQB01000031.1:0-2898 GCA_002502705.1 Thermoplasmatales archaeon UBA582
GGCTATTACGACGTTCCAAGGCAGATCCATCTTGAAGATGTGGCTTCAAAGGTGGGCCTTTCGAAATCTGCGCTTGCCGAGGCTCTGAGGAAGGCAGAGAGCAAAGTAATAAAAAAGTGGGAGTCTGAACATATGNNGCAAGGTCATAACAAAGTGGGAGTCTGAACATATGTTTCTTCATGGGCTATTCTCAAAATAACATCTGTTGATAAGCCTTTAATGTTCATTGTAGTTCTTTTCTCTTTATTTCCGTAACTGTACTGGATAATCATTAAATGGGCGGATTATAATTGTATCGCATGAGGTATGCTTTTCACCTCACCATAAGAAAGGGTTTGGAAGATGAATATGACAGGAGACACTCTGCTGTCTGGGATGACATGAAAAGGATGCTAAAGGTGGCAGGAATCTCAAATTATTCTATTTTCAGAGACGGTACAGATGTATTCGGTTACTGGGAGTGCACTGATCTTGACAGGACACTTGCTTTCGTGAACAGCAGTGAGATCAATGCCAGGTGGCAGAAGTTCATGAATGATGTTATCATAACATCCCCCTCAGAAAGGACATCAAATGGAATGAGAGAAGTATTCCGTTTGGACTGATTTCAAGATATATTTAGATACTATTTGGGATTTATGCCATCATCTTCCTAAAAGTGAAAAGGAATGTTAAAAATGAAATTATAAGGGGAAAACAGCAATCAGATGAAATTAATACGGGAATCAATCATTGAAGATTGACAAGCATACCACCGTCAGCTAGAAGCTCTGTTCCTGTCACGTATGTATTCTGATCTGACAGCAGAAAAAGTGCTGGTTCAACCATATCCTCAGGAAGGCCAAGGCGTTTTACTGCAGTCCTGCTCTCCATGTATTTTCTCTTTTCCAAGTTGGAAAGGTCCTCAGCGTTGATGTCAGTCAATATGGTCCCAGGCTCAAGGCTGTTTACTAGTATACCATGCTTTCCCAGGACTATGGCCAGCGAATGGACAAGGCCATTAAGACCTGACTTTGTGATGGTATAATGGGTCTGAAATTCCCCTCCCACAATTGAGCTTATTGAACTGATGAAAAGAATTCTCCCTTTGATCCCAGAGGAAACCATTCTCCTGGCAATGGCCTGAGTAATGAAATAATGGCTCTCAACGTTTACCTTCATTACTTTTTCGAAGAGCCCCATATCAATATCAAAGAAATCTTTGAAAGGGCAAATGCCCGCGTTATTGACCAGTACATCAACATTTCCCATCTCCTTTTCCACGTAATTCATTAATTTCGCGACATCCTCAACTTTACTCTGGTCAATTTTAAACTTGTATGCCTTTTTTCCAAGTTTTTCAGCTTCCTTTATGAATGTGTCAGCTTCGCCATCATGGGACGAATAGGTAATGCATACGTCTGCACCCTCACGTGCCAGACCAAGAGCTATTGCCCTTCCTATTCCCCTTGACCCTCCAGTTACAAGTGCTTTTTTTCCTTTGAATCTTTCTGCCATAATAAACGATCTCCTGATAAAATAAAAATGGGTTGGAATTACCCGGTCACAACTTCTGCATCCTTGGACGTATCTTCCAGTGATCTGCTCTCAGTCTTCATAAATGATGGGGATTTCTTTGTCACAACTGCTACTACAATTATTGCTGCCAGGAAGAATGTTCCACTGATCCAGCCTATGTACTCGACATGCTGTCCGCTCGCACCTACTATAAGAGGTGTGAAAAGACCAAATATTGCGGCTTCAAATCTCATAGTAAACCATACAAATCCCTGCCCCGAGTTTCTTAAACTAGTAGGAAAGTGTTCTATGGAGATCAATCTTGTTATGGGCCATATTCCAAGACCCTGGCCTATTCCAAAGAGCAGGAATGAAAATAGAAGTATTCCAATATTTTTAAGAAATGGCGGATAAACGAGGAGATAGAATGAAACCATTGCCATGGCTGCACTAATAAGATACAGGGGGACTCTGCCAACCTTTACCTTATCAGAGAGAAGAGAGAATATAAGAAGCCCCGGAACAATGGCGCTTGCGAAATAAATTGCTTCAAATCCATAGGTGGCTCTGGTGGAAACAAGATGCAATGAGTTGAAAATATATGGGAAGAATTCACCATATGTTGAAGCAGGAATGCCCCACATCAAATATAGGAACCAGGAAAAGAGCACAACCCCTCCGTATTTTGTGAACAGTTCCTTGTAAGCTTTCTTGGAGTATGTTTCTTTCTTCCCCACAGGCTGGTTTCCCTGAATCCCCAGGGATTTCATTGTTTTTTCCACATCGCTGGATTTTCCCTCCATCAATTGGAATCTCGGGGACTCTGCGAGCTTTCTTCTTAAGAACCATGAAATTATTGCAACGACTCCAAGCATGCCCCATATAACTCTGAAAAGGGTCATACCGGTATTTACCAGAACTATTGCAATCCCCAGTTCTATCAGAACAGAAACATACCACATTACATTTGTTAGAGAGAACAGTTTTCCTCTGGACCCCTTAGGAGAAAATTCGGTTATAAGGCTCCATGAAGTTGGCACATCCGCTCCCACTGNNAACTGAACATCCTTCCTCCAAACAGTCCGGTAAGGGTTAGCATTATAGCCGCTACTGCATATATTATCATATCTACCTGATATATATACTTCCTTCCATATTTGTCACCAAGCCTGCCAAAAAATAGTGCCCCGAATGCAGTTCCCAAAAGAGTCACCAATGCTGGCAAACCTGTTTCAAATGTTGTATAGTGCAGTAATGCGGAAATAGCTGCCAGAGTAATTCCGGTCCCAGCAAACATTCCCGCATCCAGAAAGTCACCCAACGAAGCTATAAGGGTCCAGCTAAAATGCCTCCCAGTAACCTTTGCATTATCAAGAGATTCGATTTCTGTCATCTGTATCT
>DAQB01000031.1:2991-5519 GCA_002502705.1 Thermoplasmatales archaeon UBA582
GGCTCTTAGTTTGTAAGGTCATTACCTGTCTGGATATATCCTAATTAATAAGTTGAGGCATATACTTCTGTATGAAATACCCTAAAGGGATAATTCCCGCTATCCCTGCCATATTCAGCGATACAGATCAGATTTTGAAAGACGAAGTAGGAAGTGTGATCTCTTTCCTCAGTAAAGCGAAGTGCGATGGGATTGCATTAAATCTCATTGGTGGCGAATTCTATAAATTGGGCGAGCGTGAAAGGGAAGAAATGATCATGGCAGGAGTTGATTTTGCCAGTGATGGAATGATTGTTTGCTCTGGCATCTCCGCGCCGGGGACCAGTGAAGCATGCAGAATGGCTAAGATCGCAACGGACATTGGAGTCGATTTCCTGATTGTAATGCCACCATACTACAATCCTACTGGCGCATACAGCAGACGCGCAATTGTCGATCATTTCAGCAGTATTGCAAATTGCACCGATCTTCCTTTTTTGATACAGGATTTCAATTATGGCATTCCACTAGAGATACTTTCGAGACTGAAGAGAGAGTTTTCAAATTTTGCTGGTCTGAAGATAGAAGGGAAACGTACTACTGATGTTCAGAGGCGGATAAGAAAGGTTAGAAATGAGATGGGTAAGGAATTCAGCATCCTTGGTGGAATGCTTGGATCAAATCTGATCAATGAAATTGCTTCTGGAGCTTCCGGGACAATTCCAGGATCCTCACTTGCAGACTTCATTTTAATGGAATACAGTGCTGCATTTAGAAATAGCATATTGAATCAGGATTTGTCTGCGATTCTGAAAGAGATATTGAAAACAGAATCACAGAAGATTAAATATTTTGTATATATTGAAAAGGCCATACTGCAGCACAGAGGAATAATTGAGCATACTGTTTGCAGGAAGCCTTATGATTATCCCGGAAGGAAATTGATGGACAGTATTATTTCCGATGTGGATCAACTTCTTTCAGCCTGCTAAAACTTCAACCCATCAATCGCAGGATCATATGCAGAGAGAAATGTACCTTTTCCTCTGAGTTTTGCATATGCATCAATGCATTCAAGAGTATTTTCTGCAATGCCTATGGGAATGTCATGTTCTATGTTCCTTTTCTTGAATGAACAGTCAGAGAAAATAACCATGCCTGGTTTAGTAGAAATGTGGAAAGCCAGTGATGAGCGATGATGGCAACCAACCCACGATACTGTAAGGCCTGGTGCTATACTATAAGGCGACATGCTGTCAAATAATTCTACGCGGTTCCAAGCGTCGAAGAGCAGATAGCGCAGATTCTGTTCCGGAACGAAGAGGTTTCTTGAATGATGTTTTCTTTCACGTGGAGCCACAATATCTTCAGTCCACCCTCTTCTGTCAATGTAAAT
This sequence comes from Thermoplasmatales archaeon UBA582, assembly GCA_002502705.1. Classification (GTDB taxonomy): domain Archaea; phylum Thermoplasmatota; class Thermoplasmata; order Thermoplasmatales; family Thermoplasmataceae; genus UBA582. Next base: position 4,367 of record DAQB01000031.1, read on the forward strand.
TTTTGCGTTCGGAAATAGAGATATTCCACCAGTTGTGTAATCCTGCAGTGGTGTAAATGATATTCCATCAATTTCAGATGGATCCACGCCGAGCCGCTTCAATTCCATTGTAATGTCATTGGGCCTGAAAATGCAGCGTTCGCCGCCGAAATCGACCATAGCTCTGTTTCTTTCGCTAAGATCTGTTGGGAGGCCAGTATTGATAAGGAATTTCATGTTTTTGTTTCTCAAAAGGAGAGAATGAAATGAGAGTTTTTCCCATTTATTCCAACCCTCCATCCAGTATACCTCAGGCGCAGGAACTTCAGATTCTCCTGTCTTGATCACATTTATGGTAAATGTATTATCTTCCACCATCATATTCGACTCCAAATCCCGGTTTTTCAGACAGCGAAATATAACCATTCTCTGGATGGGGGATACCTGTCATGTGCTGTTCCATCCATTCCCTGTATTTGGTCAGATATTCGGCCATTGGAGCAACCGCCTGTGGTTCTGAGATGATAAAATGCAGGTTATATACATTTCCTGCATGGGGAATGACCTGAGCCCCATATGATTCTGCAAGCCCTGCTATTTTCTTCATGCTGGTAAGTCCGCCTGTCCACATGGTGTCAGGCTGGAGTATCCTAATGCCCGCATCAAGAAGCTTCTTCATGTCGTGAACATGGTAATGGTGTTCCCCAGCAGATATTGGCGTCTCCACGTTTCTGGCCAGTGTTTTGAACCCTTCGAAATCATCAGGGTGGAGCGGCTCCTCAACCCATGCAAGATCATACTTTTCCAGCTTCTTGAGCATTCTCACCGCGAAATTATAGGTCCATGACATCCAGGCATCTGCGGCAAGTTCAATGCTGTAGCCAACCTGATCCCTCACTGCTTTGACCAGTTCCTCGTTCTTCTCCATGGAGTTTGGATCTGCTGGTCCCGAGATGAAACGCATCTTCATAACCCTGTATCCTTCTTCAACATAGTCCTGGGCTTCTTTCTGCAGTTCCTTCAGTGGAAGAGGGTGAAGGTGGCTGGCGTATGCTTTGATCTTACCTCTTGTCTTTCCTCCTAGTAGATCATAAACAGGAACCTTCAGATGTCTTGCATAGAGATCGTACATCATAAGGTTAATCACGCTGATTGCATGCATGGAGACTCCGGC
>DAQB01000031.1:5601-5768 GCA_002502705.1 Thermoplasmatales archaeon UBA582
CCGTCATCTGCAGTCATTTTCAGGATTGCTACATTGTCAATCATTGCAGCTTCTGTCGGGGATTTCTCTCCAAGTATGTCAAGGTAGTAGTCTGTTGGTTTTACATAGGGGTAGAGAGGCTGATTCACTCTGTCTCGCGCAATAATCTCAAGTTTTGAAATCTTCAT
>DAQB01000052.1 GCA_002502705.1 Thermoplasmatales archaeon UBA582
GCCATAAAAAGTCCGTATAAGTTATGGGTTGATAGATGATCACCTAAGCCTAAACGTGCGCTGTCTGGGAGAGAGTTATCTCCCCAGAGAGTAAATGCTGCTGGCTCATTCATATCATGCCAGAAGCCGGATATTCCATTTTCAAAGTAGAATTTGTATTTCCCGCCCCACCATTTCTGCGTATCGTTCTTGGTGAAATCAGGAAAGGCCGACATACCAGCCCATACTGGAGCATATAATATATTTCCATCTGGGGCATTGATGAAGTATCCGTTTTCGAGCCCCTCCCTATACATTTCAAATCCAGGGTCAAATTTTACAGCAGGATCAATTATTGTAACCAGCTTTACGCCATCTTTAAGAAGCCTGTCTGCAAGTTTCCTGATCTCCCTAAATCTTTCCTGGTCAAAGGAAAATATCCTGTATCCATTCATGTAATCAATATCAAGGTGTATTGCTGATAAGGGCAATCTATTCTTTACAAAATTCTCGTGGATTGCGGATACCTCTTCAACACTCATGTAACTATACCTGGACTGGTGGAACCCAAGTGACCATTGAGGTGGAATAGGCGGTAAACCGGATAACATGGAATACTTCTCTACCAAATCCCTTATATCACCAAAACCAATGTAATAGTCAAGCCCTCCAGATGCAAACTCCACCTTAATTTCTTCAGTTTGAGAATAGCACAGGTCGAACTCGGCTCTTGACGGATTGTCATAAAGGATAAAATATCCAATATCAGCAGATATGTCAATGTAAAATGGTATGCTCAGATACAACGGATCATCACCCGGACCATACAATCCATTTGCATCATGATTCCAGATTAGGGACTTTGTGCCCCTGAGGTTCATGCCCAAAGCTTTTTCGCCGAGACCGTGTAGAACGGAATCCTCTCTGATTCTAGAATACTGGGCAATGCGATGCATTCCGAACGATGGCGGCAAATCTCTCCTGATGAGCTTATCTTGTTTTTTAAAAATTATTGTACCATCTTTTTCAACTTCAATTGTCAGATCATCCATTTTTATAACGGCAAAATCTTTGTCCAACGAAAAAGATATATCATCATTACATTCAGGGGGTTCTGATAGTAATGTATCGATCCCGTTGGGCTTCCAGGTTATCTTAATTATACCATGTTTCAGTATTTTTATTGTTAGATCGATTCCGGGAAACTTAACAATTAACGTTTTTCCCTTTCTTTCAGACCCTGTCATGCTTTCAGGTGATTTCAAAGTCTCATCGGTCAAAGAATACTTTTTATCGTAGAGATCCCTGGAAAGTGTAAATTGCAAGGAATCCGTAGCAGTATCATCACCAAACAAATCCTCGAAAAGCTTGATCCTTTTGATTAAATCCAGAGTTTCACCCTTTAGGCGGTATGCCAATTTTTTTAAAAAACTATGCAATGATTGGTTTTTGAGTGTAAATCAGCATATTCAGAACAGTTTTCCTCCGCTGATTATTGACCCTTTCAGGAGAAGTTCGAGGATGGTTTATCAAAATTGGTGTCGAAAAACCGGTAACTAATTTATACATGCAAGGGATCGCATCATGAGCTCACAATGAATAAAAAAATAGTTTTGTCTATTTTAGTGGCTGTATTAATGGCCTCGTCTGGAATGATAGTACTTTTCAATGCGTCGAATTCGCCAAATCAATTACCTGCGCAACCTGCATTTTCCCACAGCAACAAAATTAGCCCACCCAAAAGCTCAAGTTTAACCGACGTTTCTAAATCTGCTAATTCATCACCCACTGTTAATTCGAAACTCAAGCAGGCAATCGAAAAACAGGTCTTGAACAATGTTAAAGCGGAAGGTCTTCCTCTGCATGATGTTTACCTCCCAGATTTTATGTCGCAATCCACAATTGTTGACAATCATGTGACTCCAGGTTATATCTCCAGTCCAGCACCAATGGGTATTGCTGACTACGGTCTTATGAATCAGTCCGGAAGCATTGTCACATACAACTACACTACGCCAAGCTTTATGGCATCCGTTACAATAAATAATTTTTCCGACCTGAATGTGATCAATGGTGAACCGCAGTCTGTCTCAATCCAGTTAAATGCAATTCTGAACAACGTTGCACTGTTCGGAAATTCATCCTATAATTTCTGGACTCAGAACGTCATTTTCTTCAGCCCAAGAACCAGCACCGTTAGTTTTATTGACAACGTGTGGAACTTCAGCAATCCGCAGACTGCCATGACGGTCAATGCCATAAACTATTCAAGTGCTCAGGCGCATGGGCTTGGAAGAACAACAACTCAATTACACTTTGGCTGCAGCCTGCCATTTTCAGTGAAAATGCCATTCACCGTCAACGTTTACCTCAACACTTCCCTAGAGCAGGGTCGTACAACGGTCTGGTACAATTATTCAATTCCACAGGATAACCTTGCAGGCACATATGATGAAGTCATATTCAACTCAACATATGGCCAGTCCTCTTCCTACAGTGCTCCAACACCGCATTATTTTGTAAGTGGTTCNNCGCGGTTGGACTGCCATATGACGCTGAAATATCAATGGGTGGTCCTGGCGGCGGCTCAAATGCGATGATATCCAACATAAACGCCACTGAGCACCTGATGTATATGAACTCAAACGGTCAATACAATCCTGTAAAGGCCGCATATGATGCTGGCTCACAGACAGGCGAAACATCGGTTGGCGTTGATGTATCGTATTCTGGAACAACTGCGTACCTGAACAGCGGACCTTCTTTGGTTTATGGTCTGTGGAATAACACCTACAGCCAGACTAACTACAAGGTCAACTTTGAGCAGCCAGCAATAAGTGAAGCATCCATTTCTTTCACAGGAAATGTAGCTTCAGATTTTGCAGGTCATTTGTTATATCACCAGACAGGCACGACTGGATATGGCGGTAACAATATTACGAATTTCTATGTCTCCTATAACGCTACAGATCTGTTTATTGGATTACAGGAGGTAATGTCTGGCAATTCAATTGTCATCTATATGTTCAACAATTCAAACTCTGGATACGGAGCAACAAACATGTCATATTACTCACCGTGGGGGCTCTCTGATGAGGTTCTCTCCATGCCTGTGAATGAAATATTCACCGCTTATTACGATTCCAGTGGCGTTGTCACTTCAGGTAACAGTAAACTGTGCAAGATAACATCTCTGGACACTGCGGCGCCATCAGCCATATCATCGGCAGGNNCCGTTGAGTGAGATTATGCCTGCTTACAGTTCAGGTCAGCTAAATATGAGTTTCGCTGCTTTCGTAATTGGTGGTACTGGCCAATATGTTGGTACAGGCGTTCCATATAAGCAGGTCAACACGTATCCAAGTGATACCCTTCCTTTTAACATTGTTAATTACGTAAACACGCTGGAGCCTCTTTCCTCGATGCCATTTTTATTTGTCCAGAGTAATTCGACTTTCGCTAATTTGCTTCTATATGGTTGGTCTCCTTCCTCATCTTTCACTCTTCCCACAGCTGATTACCAGTTCCAGGCACTAATGAATAATTACAATAATGTCACTGGAGTCATTACAGGTTCGTCAACATCCATAGTAATGACTTCCAACCAAAGCATGGGCATTTATA
>DAQB01000035.1:0-192 GCA_002502705.1 Thermoplasmatales archaeon UBA582
GTACGGTACTCCGGATACCTTCTCTCGTAGCATCTATCCTTGCCCCTACGGGACTATCACCCACTCTGGCAGTCCATTCCAGGACTTTCGGGTTCAGATAGGAAGCATTGGAAAAGGTCCATACTCCACATCTACCTTCCCTTTCAGGAAAGCATTCGGTTTGCCTTATGCCGCTTTCGATCGCCTTTAGTA
>DAQB01000035.1:256-11007 GCA_002502705.1 Thermoplasmatales archaeon UBA582
TTCGGCTCCCAAACCAAACCATTCCCCAGACAGTTTCGCAGTATTACACAATCAATCTTACCACATACTATAAACCGGCGTCATCGGTCGTTAGACCTCACACCCTTCCCCTTTAATATGTTATTAAAAGGTGCATCAATTTTGTGCGTAGCGTGGGTATGAGATCGAATAATATAATCATTTTGGTAAAACACCACTTATTGCCAAACAGCCCATATATCCCGGAATAAGGACATATGGCTAAAATTGTCCGTCTTTAAAGAAACTATTTTAGTGCCTTTTCTAGCCCTTCGCGAAGGTCCTCGCCATGACCGCTTAGCAGACCTTTAATTTTGGCAGATTTAACGATTTCCTCAATTGCTGCTTTCACTGAGGATGCCATTTTGCCTCCAGTATCGGGCATTATTCCAGTTGGAAAAAAATTCAGTTCATTTCCAGAGGTCCATGCAGAGTCACCAACGAGAAGAAAAGAGTTTACCTGTATCCCCATCTCAGCAAAATTTGATTTGGAGCCGACGGATGCCTTAATAAGGTGAGCTTTCAGACCCATTGGGAGCCTGGTTTTTGGACCATATTTTTTAGCATTCGCATATCCTTTATTGCTGGATAATTCCATGCTGCCAAGATCTGGAATGTGAAGTGGAACCTTCAGAATCCTCGCAGCATGAAGACTTCCCCTCTTGTGGTGATAACTGGTCATGAAAACAGCCTCCGGCTTTCCAAGTATCCGTACTAGATCGAACAGTTTCTCAGTCGCTGGCGGATCGAAAAGAGCTACTTTTCCATCTTTCATGTACAGATGCCCAACGATAGCTTCTCCGAATTCCGGGTCTGTTATTGACCATCTGAATATTTCCTTAGTCACGGGTTCAAACATATCTTGAAATAGGCTGTTTATTATTATAATTTATGTCAAGTCTCTTTAATAATTCCTATAATCTATTAACAAACTACTTCAAACTGATCAGAAAGTTATTCGTTTCTTTTCGAAAGGCAATTCAACTATCGCTGTCTAGTTCTGGTCGACTAATTTAATAGGGATTATACCAGATTTCAACGTACATCCCGTTCAAAAAAAAAAGAAATCAATTAATAGTCGCATTACAATACAACAATATGGTTGTAAGCGCAAAGTTTCCAACGTTTGAATGTATCATTTCAAACACAAATGAGGAATATGATGCCGAGATTGAGATGTTTTTTCTCAAGAAAGGAGAGTTGACGGCTGACCTTAAGCATCTTGAAATGAAAGATGCTGAATTCGCGTCTAACTATCACAAAATGATGCTTTATCTAAGAGATCTTGGTACGTCAATTGTAGAGTTAAAAGATGGGCCTTCTTACCAGGATATAGTTGATCTCTGCATGGGACCCGAGATTGAAGATAACGTTACAGATCAGGTTATCAAATCAAAAAACGAAACGGTCCCCCTCCTGTCAAAGGCGAGCCTGCTGGTTCGAGAGATAATGTTCTGGTATGTCAGAATTTCGAAAGACAAAAAATTCTCCAAGGCATTCAATCCCGAAAGGTTTCAGGGTCTACCGTTTGTAAGACTGGCACTCACATACAGGCTTGTAGCACTTGCTGGTCGAGAGTAAAATTACTGTCTTTATGATGTGACAGCGCTCTGTCTGAATTTTTCAACTTACTTATTCTCATTGCTGCCAGCTTCAAACTCGCTCGTATAACCAAGACTTACTGCGTTTTTGATGGATCTTGAATACCCCAGGAAACCTATTATAACAACAGCGAAGATAACTATGAAAAATCCTATTCCAAGGTTATCCAGGTTGTGAACATGGATCCCGGTCGTAATACCATAATCAAGGAGCTGCGGGAAGATTAAGATTGCAGAGCCAGCCACTATGAATGCCAGACCTCCATACGTGAGGACATATCTGCTGATGCTCTTTGCTACGAATGCAATCCCGTTCTTTGTCAGCTTTTTGCTGCGCGTTAACCATGTACCAAATCCAGCACCAAATGCAATTTGCATTGTCATGGTTCCCAGCCCGAACAGCAACCCAGGAACAAAACCAAAGTACGGGGAGGGCATCGATGGCGCAAGTACTGTGTATATTATGAGTGCAAAAGCTCCAAAACCAAATCCTGCTATCAGCCCATGAACAAACGCAAGTTTCAGCGGGATCGGTTTCATATCACTTCCATTAAATACAGGATTTGCGACATGTTCCAGTTCCTCCTCCTCCTTTTCCGGGTTCCCCTTATGCAAACCGACAACTTTACCGAGGGAATGTTCAAGATAATGCCAGTGAAGATATTTTCCTCTTGATACTATGTAAAGACCGGCAGCCGCCATGGCAATACCAACAATGATATACGTAATACCAAAAGCCAGTGCAGTCATGAAAAGCCCAGCAAGTGCAAAAAACGCAACTTCTGAAAGAACTGCTCGTTGAAGCGTAAAGCCGCTGGAAAATATTAATCCAGCTTTCATACCTTTCCTTGTGCTATAACTTCCGACTGAATATGAAAATGTGATCGGCCATGTGTGCTCATCAGGTGTTATGCCATGAACAATACCGAGAAGGTAAGAGATTATTAGCGCAGATATCAGATCCACATTCTGTGGATTCCAGAGATTAACTGTTACCACAGCATCACCCGTACTTTATGGGATATCCGTGAGGGCACTTTTCAGGTTTTCCTATCAGTTTGGATATCTTTTCAGCCGCGTCGGTCTGGACAAGATAGTCAAAACTGCTTACCGCGCTGCAAGCCTCCTGAATATCAACACCGCTTTCAACAAACAATGTCTCCAGTATCCTGTGAGACCTTACAAGTGAGTCGCATTTCTTTTTTCCAATATCGGTGAGTCTAATCATGCCTTTTTCCCTGATAATGAGGCCCTTAAGTTCAAGTCTTCTGAGTATCTCTATCACGGTAGGCGGCTTAAGATGAACCTTTTTGGCTATTTCTGACAACCTTGCAGGAAATGGCGAAGAAGTGTGTGTATTGACTGCGAACATCATATCACGTTCACGTTTAGTAAGTTCAATCATATTAACTATATTAGTATTACACTAATTTATTTAAATATTACTAATTAGCCAGGCCGTCAGATGAAATACCTGGTGAAATTGAGCATCGTTTTTTGAGCCTTAAAAACAGAATCTTATTTGTGATAGAGTCGATCCTTAGACAAGAACTCATTCCCTCCAGCAATCATCTGGACTGAAGGTTTATATGTCCACGAATATGTATAATTCACGATGAAAACTAAATACAGGATTCTTGGTATTGATGATTCGCCATTCTCCAGGGATGAGGAGTATTCTCTGCTTATAGGTGTTGTCATGAGGGCTGATTTTTATGTTGACGGTTTCATCAGCTCAAGAATACAAATCGATGGATCAGATGCGGAGGATAAAATTGTGGATATGCTATCATCAAGGCTTGCATCGGGTTGTTCAGTCATAATGACAAGCGGCATTACATTTGGTGGTTTCAACATGATTGATTCACAGAGGCTTTCAGACAAAACCGGCAAGCCCTTTTTAAGTTTTACAGACAGGGATCCGGACATCGAAGGAATGCGTGCTGCAATCTTAAAATACTTTCCAGGCTCGGAGAGGTTAAGAATTCTTGAATCATCAAAAGCCGAAGCGGTGAAGTTGAAAAATGGTTCAACCTGCTACGTAAACAGGTCTAAGATCACGATTCAGGATGCCAGATCGATAATAAATAAAACAATAAGAGAGGGACACATCCCTGAGCCTCTCAGAATGGCCCATCTGATTGGTAGGCTAATAAAATATGGCTATTCAGGAAAATTTATTCCTGATACATAAGCGGCTCAAGTTCAGGAACCGCTTTCTGTGTTATTTTTGGAAGATTTTTCATAACCTCGTCGAATTTCTCTTCTTCAACCGGTATGTATTTCATCCTGCCCTTGGACATGAAGTATGAACCAGGGCAAAGAGTCCCCTCTTTTACTATTATGGCATCCGGGGAGAGCGAAAGTATTCCTGCCATAGCTCTTTCTTTACCGCCATGCATAGCGCCAAAGCCAGGGTTCTCATATTCCTTGATCTCTTTCGTCGAATCGTCGATCAGCATTATCGAACTTCCAAATTCCAGTGGAGTTATGTAGTTTTCCTCATCAACAACTGCTACTACTTTCATATTAGGATTAAGAGCATTTAAAGATATAAATATGATCGGATTATCGCAGCGACAATTTGAATCAATAATAGCCCTTGAATGTAACTCCAAATTCTGGTAAATCTATGCCGCTTCCATTTTCCACGTGTCCAATTTCCCTAACAGGTACTTTTCCTTTAAGGGTCGAAAGCAGGTCTCTCTTGCTGTCCTCATCTGTTACCACGACAAATCCGGTTCCCATGTTGAACGTTTCATACATGAATGGATAATCGAAGTTACCTAGTTCCATTATTTTCTTGAACACATTCTGCGGTTCTACAGGGTTGTCTATGACATATCTCATATCCTTCACCCGGGATATGTTCCTGACACCACCTCCGGTAATATTGACGAGGCCCTTGAGGTTTACAATATTGAGAAGATCAAGTATTTCCCGGACATAGATTCTGGTTGGTTCTAACAGAACTTCTGAAACCCTTTTGCTATCACCTGGAAACTTATCATCAATGCCTATCTCATTTTTTGCCAGAACAGATCTAACAGTAGTGAAACCATTCGAGTGAATACCACTGCTCCCAAGTGAAAAAAGGAGATCTCCATCCTCTATCCTTTCTCCATTTACAATTTGCCCCTTCTGCACTATCCCAATTGATGTACCGGAAAGATCAATATGAGAAACCAGGTCAGGAACAATCGCGGTTTCTCCCCCAACCATGGTGAGGTTTGCCATCTGTGCACCAACATTAAGGCCAGTTCCAATTTGCCTTGCAACTTCTGTATCAACGGTCTTCAGCTGAATGTAATCGACCATTGCCAAAGGTTCTGAGCCGCTTGTGATAGCATCGTTCACGCACATCGCAATGCAATCTATTCCGATAGTGTCATACTTATTCGCCTCTTCAGCAATCATTGTTTTCGTACCAACATTATCGGTGTTAAAGGAAATTGCAAAAGTACCTAAGTCAACCAGCGAAGTAAAGCCACCGAAACTACCGATGGTTTTGAAGTCTCCCCTCTTGTACTTAAACTGTCTAATAAGAGTGCTAACGAATTCTCCCTGGGCTTTTCTGTCGACAAACGAGCCGCCGGTTTTCATGACACCTCATATTACGACGTTAAATAAAATTTTATGAGTTTTCCCGTAAAAAGAATTTTTTTGCTGAATGACAATAAAATGACAAAAGGGATCATCCAGAAACCTAAAATGAGTTTTTGAAAGAAGCATTTATTTACCTCTGATTCAATATAACACATAATTTATATACTGATCAAATAATTTCGAAAAAGGTGATACATTGGTCAAAGTAGAGACACTTGATTACAAACCAAAGCCTATTGATGAGAACTTTCAGGAAGATAAAGAAAAATATCCAGTTACAGGTAAACATCATGACCATGAAGTGAGGGCAGAGGGCGTAGCTAGAATGGATGCAGAAGGCAAACCAAATCCCACGAAACTCGGAATACATGGAACAAAGGTTGCAGTTGACTGGGAAGCATGTATTGCTGACGGAGCCTGCATGGATGTCTGCCCGGTAAGTCTATTCGAGTGGGAGCTTAACCAGGGACAGAGTGGAACTGGTAATGACAAGAAGATTGACAAGGACAAGGATCTTTACGCGAAATACAGAACGGACAAGTGCGACCCAGTAAGGGAAAGCGAATGTATCTTCTGTATGGCCTGCGAGAGCGTTTGCCCTACACGCGCAATTAAGATAACACCTTAAGTATTTTTGCGGGTCTTCCCCGCATGAATCCTTTTAATCTTCACTATCGCTCCGCTTAGAATAACGCGTTATTTTTTTATGGTACCGACCGTTATTTTTGGCTACTTCATTACTTCATTCGTACATTTTAATTATGGCATCAAATTTAGGATCTATCAATTGGAACTGTAACCGCATAGAGCAATTGTCTGAAAATAATAATTAGACTGAGATGATTGAGAGAGGCGTTTAAGTCAAATTTTACAAAAATTTTTATATTTTAAAATTTTAGAGGTTGGTTTTAAATGTCGGGGGAGTTCGAGAGTATACAAGGAAGCAAAACAATATACATGATGGATCAAAAGATAGTTAAACCATTTATCGGAAGCGTACCAATCGACTATGAAAAATATAGGACAAAGATGATCAAAGATGAGAACGATAATGAAGTCCTCAGAATCGATTACGATCCTTCACCCGGAAATTCTCAACAGGGTGGCGGAGGGCTAATGAACAGAATCGCACAGATGGTGGAAGGGCTATTCAATTTCAAGATAGGTGACCTTTCTGGAAACTATATTTATTCGGTCAAATCATTAAACTTTATGCACAAAAAGCACGACTTCTCGGTTATGAATGGCGATGAAAGTGAAGAGAAGTTCAAAGCGTCCCACTATTTGATGAATCTCGCAAAGGAAAAGGTCGAAGTTACAGACACTAATTCTAACGTGTTGTTAAGATCTGAATATCGTGGTTTCAGAAAAATCATAGAAGTTCAAGATAATAATAACAACCAAGTAGCGTTGCTTCATGCCCCTATAATTTCAATGCGAGATCGTTGGAAGATGGAATTTAATGGTGATTGCGATCGCTACATGGTCTTAATTATGGCTGCAATCATGAGTGAATTCGGTGAAAGATAAACACTAATTTTTCTTCAGAGTTGCAAAGAAACTATTTTCAAGGAAAATCAAAACCTTTTAATTTATCGGTAGACTTTTACTATACCCTCTATGTTAGATGTCACTATTACAGTATTCGCAATCGCGATCCTTACGCTTTCAATCGCCGCTCTCCAGGATATAAGGTCAAGAGAGATTGACAAGTTTATTTTCATACCACTTGTGCTTGTAGGGTTTATTGGAGGTGTGTTTAATGGGATACCGCTTCCACTCCTAATTCTTCCAGCTGTTTTATTCGTATCTCTATTTGTTAAGTTTGTTCCATGGATATACACTTTTATAGGAATTTCCGGTTTTGCACTGTCCCTTTATTTTTCTCCGCCTGGATATTTCTTAGAAATATTAGTTATCTTCATTATATATATTATGGGGATAGGTGAAAAGCTGTTCGGATATGGGGATGTTAAAGCACTTCTTGCTCTCTCGGTATCATTCTTTACCCCGATCATCTATTCTATACGCGCACCAACTTATATCGAGTCTATTTTTCCCTTTGACTTCTCCCTATTATTCACCCTCTCTCTGGTTTCACTTCTCTCTGTAATATACATTCTTCTTCTTTCTTTCCTTTCAGGTGACAAAATATCGTTCTATTCCCTTTTCTCCTTTAACTATGACGAGGAAAAATTGAAGAAAAGTCCTAATAAGTACAGGGTGCGTGAAATAGGAGGAAAGAAGGTAATGGTCTACGGGATTCCATTTATAGTGCCAATTCTTATATCTTTCATCATAGTTTCGTTTTTCGGGAGCTGGTACGTTCTTTAGGTGTATTAAATGACAAGCATTCTTCTCAAGAATATAAAGCAGATAATTTCCCCTCTTGATCGGGGCAGCCAGAATTCAGGCGCTGAACAGTCAAAATTGTCTTTGGTGACAGATTCATCCATTCTTATTGAAAATAGTAAAATAAAGGAAATAGGCGACATCCATCGAAATGCTGATAGAAGCATTGACTGCGGAGACCTGATAGCACTCCCTGGGTTTATTGACTCACACACCCATATAGTTTATTCAGGCTCCAGGTACGAGGAGTTCTATCAGAAAATAGAAGGCAAGAGTTATCTGGAGATTCTTCGCAGTGGTAACGGAATTGGCAGGACTGTCAGGGAAACTGAAGCAGCATCCTATGAAAAAATATTGCAGGAAACATCTGCACGCGTAAAAGACGCCTCTTCTCATGGAACAACCACAATCGAGATGAAGACCGGCTACTCCTCATCAGTGGAAGGCGAAAGTAAAATGCTGTCTGTTATGGAATCAATAAACAATACAAACACCGTTCGGGTAATGAAAACTCTTCTCCCCCTTCATTCTGTAAGCATGGGGAAGACAGCAGGCGACCATGTGGATTTTGTCTTAGAGAAAGAGATACCGATCCTTCTTAACAGGGCAGACTTTGTAGACTCCTTCTGCGATGCCGGTGCATTCTCACCTGAGGATACAGCAAGGCTTTTCGCAGCTGTGGTCCCAAAACCGCTGCGTCTTCACGCAGACGAGATCCAAAACATTGGCTGCCTTAACCTTTCTGATCGATTCAAGATATCATCAGCTGATCACCTTTTAAAAATCGATCCTGATGGATACAACAAGCTTGCGAGAAACAAAGTGACCGCTAACCTGCTACCGATAACGGCATTCGCCCTGAATGAAAAATATCCGTCAGGAAGAAAATTCATCGATTCCGGCATTCCTGTTTCGATCTCGAGTGACTCATCCCCGCTGACGAGAAACCAGAACATGCAATTTGCCATTTATCTAGCAGTTAGATTCTGTGGTCTCAAAATAGAGGAGGCGATAAATGCAGCAACCATCAACGCCGCTTATTCATTGAATATTGCAAATCGTACTGGAAGTATTGAGGCAGGAAAAGATGCTGATTTAATTTTAATGAATCTTTCAGATTACAGAGAAATCCCTTATGAATATGCATCAAACCCGGTTTCATTTACAATAAGAGGTGGTAATATATTGCAGGGGTACAGCTGATCCAGTGAAAATCTTTTTTTATCAAAGGTTATTATTTGAATAAAGATTCGAGATTTAAAATGATTATTGATACAGACAGGATCCTATCTGATCTAAGAAAGAGAGGTGCAAAGAAGATAATGCTTATGGTTCCAGACGGTCTCAAACCATCTGTATTCTCTCTTTTTCAAGCACTTTCAAAGGAATTCTCCATAATTATCTCAAGCGACCCATTCTTCGGTGCATGTGATGTTGGTGAAATGGCCCTGTATAATGACGTTGATGTCATAGTGCAGCTTGGTCATTCCGAGATTCCAAACATAAAATATCCCAAACCTGTACTGTTCATAGAATACAGAGAGGAGCGGGATCAGGACTTAACCAAAGTGCAGTTCACTGAAATATTGGAAAAGGGTTACTCCAGAATAGGTCTTCTATTTTCCATACAATACATGAAGGCAGCTGAGCAGGTTAGAAAAATGCTCGAGGCGAGGGGATTTCAGGTAATAATTGGCAAAAACGACGGNNCGGCATTCTGTTAGTGAGTATGTTGACTGTTTCCTGCTTGTAAGCACCGGTATATTTCATGCGCTGGGAGCCCAGTTATCTCTGGAGAAGGAAGTTTTTCTGCTTGACCTGAATGATCTGACGTTGAGGAGCCTGAAAGCTGAAACAGACCGGGCCATAAGGATCAGATATGCTGCTATTGCCCGGGCAATGGATGCGAAGAAGGTTTGTGTTGTCCTGGACACAAAGATCGGTCAGAGGAGGAGAAGCCTCGCTGATACAATTCTTCGGCAGGNNCCGGTCTTGAAACTGTAATGATCCACAGCAACAACTGCAGCCCAACCGAATTTGAAAACATGCGCTGCGATCTCGTCGTATTCACAGGATGTCCAAGGGTTCCAATCGATGACCAGGACAAGTATCCAATGCCGATCCTAACACCCCAGGAATTCCAGATTGCCTTTAAATTCAAGAAAACCAATCGCTACATAATGGATGAGATTGTCTCCGTTGATTGATTTATGTTATAACATAAATGTTGAACATATAACCCATACCCTGAATTCCAGTTATTTATGCGCAGTTGGATCTACCATTTCAAGCTATTTTTCCAACCAGGTAGGTATCAGTTGCCTCTACAATCTCGCAAGAATGGAATGAATATAGCTGTTTCATATCTTTAATAACAACGGGTCTATACGCCTCATCCCTACCAACAGAGGTTTCATTCTTCCCACGCTCAGTAATCATAATATTCCTTATTTTTCCAATCTGCCTTTCCATGCTATCTGCCGAGATTGAATGGTGCAGTTCCGTTATTTGGGAGGTCCAGCGTTTAACAAGATTAGAAGGAGGCACTTTACGGTCAAAATCTGCAGTATATGGCCTCGGTGAAAACCTTGTTATGTTTACAATCTCAGGTTTTGTGTCCATCAGCAATCTCATTGTTTTTTCAAATGAGTCCTCATCATCCTGATAATATCCAGTTATGATATCCGTTGAAAGCGTTGAATCCGGATATCTGCCCCTGTATTCCCTTACAATTCTATGAAAATCCTCTGCATGATATTCCCGGTTCATGGCATCCAGTATCCTATTATCTCCACTCTGAACCGGTAAATGCAAAAATTTGTAAACCTTGCTGTTCTGATACGCGTTCATTAATGGGTCTAAAATTTCAGAAGTATTCCTCGGTTCCATCATGCCCACCCTGATCCTGAAATCACCCTCAATCCTTGCGACCATATTGACAAGGTGATCCAGCCTGTAAGAAAGATCCTTACCATATGCAGCGGAATCAAGGGAAGATAGCCGCACTTCTTTTACACCCTTTCCCAGTNNCGGAATCAAGTGAGGACAGCCGTACTTCTTTTACGCCCTTCTCGAGCTGGATTTTCACCTGCCCGATTATCTTTTCTGCTGGTCTGGATAGTAGCTTACCGCGTGATATGTGAGAAATGCAGAAGTTGCAGCTTCCTGTGCATC
>DAQB01000078.1:0-4066 GCA_002502705.1 Thermoplasmatales archaeon UBA582
ACATGTTCAGGGAAAGGTATCCTTAGTCTTACACATAATTCTGGACACTACGACTGGAACCTGATCAATCATCTTTACTATAGGGTTTTAATGGTAAATAAATTTTATTGAGAATAGAAGTATATTTGCCTTATAATAATCCTATTTTAGAAATTACCGGATGGGTTTATAAGTATCATGAGTCTTTGTTTCAAAAATTTCAGCAAACAATTTAATACTATTATTCAATGAGCAATCAGACTTTTAGGGTGTTATATATGAATGAAGTTTTAAGCACTGGGACTACAACTGTAGCTGTAATTGTCAAGGATGCAGTTGTACTGGCAACGGATCGAAGAGTTACTGCAGATCACTTTATTGCTCACAAAAATGGGCGCAAGCTTCACAAGCTTGACACCTATGCAGCAATGACTATTGCTGGTCTGGTGGGAGACGCGCAGGTTCTTGTAAGATACATGCGGGCTGAGCTCGAGCTATACAGATTGCAGAGAAAATTTGGGATGCCAATTGAGGCAGCAGCCACACTCCTGTCGAACATACTGAACCAGTCAAAGTATTATCCTTATATGGTTCAGCTCATTGTTGCTGGTTATGATACAAGTCCACATATTTTCTCAATAGATGCTGCTGGTGGGGCAGTAGAGGATACATATGTCAGCACGGGTTCCGGTTCACCGTTTGTATATGGTGTTCTTGAAACAGAATATACCAAGGACATGAAGATAGACGAGGGCATAGATCTAGTGATAAAATCCATTTCAGCCTCAAAACAGAGGGATTCTGCATCCGGCGGTATGATTGATGTAGCAGTTATCGATCAGAAGTTCGGTTACAAGGACGTCCCTGAAGAGGATGTCATGGACAGAATCAAGAAGATGAAGTTGAAATTTTAATTTTTTTTTATTACCATACCACAGGTGTTTTTTTGAATGGCAGTTAGGGATTATCTAGAGGAAGCAAAATCGATATTCAACCGTATATATCCAGACAACAAGATAACAGAGGTTGACTACGAAGGGCCAACTATCGTAGTCTATACCAAGGATCAGGATCTGTTTTCAAAGAGGGATGATATTGCAAGGGCGATCGCACAGGAGTTGAGGAGAAGAATTGCTATACGCCCGGATCCATCGATCATGAGCTCTGAGGAAGAGGCTACTGAGGAAATAAACAAAATAATACCATCTGAGGCAGGCCTGCAGGACATTTATTTCGAATCTGATACTGGAGAGGTCGTCATTGAGGCAGATGAACCATCAGTCATTACAGCAAGGGTATCTGATTATATTACTCAGATCAAGACAAAGACAAACTGGTCGCCAAGAATAGTCAGAGCCGCACCAATGTATTCGAGAACAGTAAAAGAGATGCGCGAACTCCTTCGGGAGACAAAACAGGAAAGAAAGCTCTTTCTGCATAAGCTCGGGGAAAAATTGAACATACCGCCTATGCCCGGGGAAACGTGGGTGCGGTTAACAGCGCTTGGCGGTCACAGAGAAGTAGGGAGGAGTGCATCCCTGATCTCGACAAACAATTCAAGGATACTTGTGGATTGTGGCATGCTGAACACAAATGAGGCAATAGATCATCCATGGGCTGGCGCCCCATATCTATACCTACCGGAAATACAACCATTTTCTGCGATCGATGCTGTCATCCTGACGCATGCGCATCTTGATCATTCCGGTCTTTTACCAATCCTGTTTAAGTATGGGTATGATGGGCCGGTATACATGACGGCACCCACCCGTGATCTGGCGGTTCTTCTTCAGAACGACTTCATAAAAGTTGCGCATGCCGAGGGCCATAAGGGCGGCTATGAATCCAAGCATATAAGAGAGATGGCAAAGCATACCATTGCTCTTAGATACAACGAAACGACCGATGTCACCTCAGATACAAGATTGACTTTCTATAATGCAGGCCATATCCTCGGCTCCAGATCCGTTCATTTACACATAGGCGAGGGTCTTTANNACAAACAATAAATTCCCGAGAGCTGAAACGTTCATGACCGAATCAACTTACGCCGGAAGGGAGGATTTCCAGCATTCGAGACCGGAAGCAGCCCAGATCCTGACGGATATAGTCAACAGAACGTTCGAAAGAGGCGGAGTCGTACTGATACCGGTATTCGCAGTTGGAAGAAGTCAGGAGGTTATGCTTGTTCTTGAACAGATGATGCGGGAGGGAAAGATCCCAAAAACAAAGGTGTATCTGGATGGTATGATAATGGAGGCCACGGCAATCCATGCAGCCTATCCTGAATACCTGAACAAGGATCTCAGGGAAAAGATAATGGTGAAGAAGGAGAATCCTTTTCTCAGTGATATATTCGCCAAGGTTGAAACAAGAGAACAGAGACAGGAGATATGTGACTCGGTGGACAGCAGGATTGTGCTTGCAACCGCAGGAATGATGAACGGCGGTCCGGTTATGGAGTATCTCAAGACATGGTGTGATTCACCGAAGCATTCCCTTGTATTCGTTGGTTATCAGGCAGACGGCACAATGGGAAGGCGCATCCAGAGGGGTGCAACCGAAATAACATTATCAGACAATGGTAAACCTGTGAAATACCAGATGAAGATGAATGTGGAAACAGCCGAGGGTTTCTCAGGGCATTCTGACAAGCGGCAGCTTATAGCTTACATTGCATCGATGCAGCCTAAACCCAGAATTGTTCTTGTCAATCATGGTGACGGCGAAAAGGCCCAGGAGTTTGCAAGGCTTATTAAATCCAAATTCAACATAGAATCTCATGCTTTGAGAAATCTTGAAACAATAAGGTTATACTGATTTTACCCGCTTCCTAGGAAGATTATAATAAATGGCAAATCTTTTATGAAATGGGAAAAATTCCATATAGATTCATTTTTATTAATTTAAAAACTAGATAATCTACAAGGTTCAGAGAGGGAATTTCCCATCCGGAAAGATTTTTTTCCAGTCGGACAGGAACCTGCTCAGTCCCTCGTCAGTTTTCGGGTGCATTGGAAGTTTTTTCAGAACATCAAACGGAATCGTCGCTATGTCTGCGCCGATTATTGCTGCCCTGACAACGTGCATTGGATTCCGGACAGATGCGACAAGTATTTCAGTATCTATGGAATAGTTTGTGAATATTGTCTTTATCTGCTCAATGAGAAACATTCCATCCTCGGCGATATCATCTAGTCGGCCAACAAAAGGCGAAACATATCTTGCACCGGCTTTTGCTGCAAAAAGAGCCTGAATAGGACTGAAGATAAGCGTACAGTTAACTGGAATCCCTTCTGAAGAAAGTGTTTTGATTGCCCTCAGACCGTCAAGGGTCATTGGTATCTTCACAACTGCATTATCTCCAAGGGCCCTGATCTTGTGTGCCTGCTCAATCATTCCGGCATAATCAGTTGCCACAACCTCAATACTTACGGGACCTTTCGTAACTGCTAGAATACTTTTCACCACAGCCGGGAAATTATTGACCTTTTCCTTTTCCATTAGAGACGGATTAGTGGTCACACCATCAACAAGGCCCCATTCTATGCCCTGACGAATCTCCTCAACATTTGCGGTATCAAGAAATATTTTCATATTTAGTTTCCTCCCTGAATAGTATTTCAGACTGTTTTACGAGATCATTAACACCCATATGAAAGTAATCGAAAAGCTCCCATGATTTTCCGGATTTCCCGAATGTGTCATGCATTCCCACTCTAAGCACGGGGCAGGGGTGATTTTCACTGACAACCTCGCATACCCTGCTTCCGAGACCGTTGTAGATAGAATGTTCCTCAGCAGTGAGAATACGTCCTGTCTCTGTTGCTGCCTTTATTATAGTGTCCCTGTCTATTGGTTTTATTGATGACATGTTGATAACTCTTGCATCAATCCCTTTCTTCTTAAGTTCCTCCGCGGCCTGCAGGGATAATGAAACCATTGATCCGCAGGCGATGATGGCCATATCGGAACCATCCTTGAATAATACCGATTTTCTTGGCCTGTACTCATAGTCCGGATCGTTCAGGATCGGGAATTTCTCTCTTGAAAGGCGGACATAATATGGTGTGATAGTGGCATCGTG
>DAQB01000078.1:4074-13884 GCA_002502705.1 Thermoplasmatales archaeon UBA582
AATCCAGACATTATACCAACATCCTCTACAATCTGGTGAGTTGCCCCGTCCTCTCCAACTGTAATTCCGGCGTGAGTTGTGACAAAATTAACATCAATATTGTTGTAGCAGACGCTCTGCCTTATCTGTTCGTATGTTCTCATAAGAAATACGGCGAAGGTGGAAACGAAAACCTTCTTTCCAGACAGTGCAAGCCCTGCAGCCGTGCTGACCATAGATTGTTCAGCAATCCCCATATTGAAGAATCTTTCCGGAAATTCCTTTCCAAACATTCCTGTCTTTGTTGAAGATGAGAGATCAGCATCCAAAACAACCATGTTGCTGTCCCTCTTGCCTAACTCCACAAGCTCGGCACCGTAAGCTTCCCTGAGTGATTCATGTTTTCCAGACATCAGGAATCAGCCCCCAGTTCTTTCATAGCAATTTCAAATTCCTCTTTACTCGCAGGCGGTGATCCATGATATTTGTAATTTCCTTCCATATAACTAACGCCCTTGCCTTTCACAGTGTGCGCCACGATGAACGTCGGCAGATCATTAGACTCCTTTGCACCCTCAAGTGCCGAGAGAATCTGATTGTAATCATGACCGTCTATTTCGATCACATGCCATCCAAAACTGCTTACCATTGCAGGAATGTCATGCAAAGGCATTATGTCGCTTGTTTTGCCGTCAAGTTGAACCCCATTTCTATCAAGAATAACGATAAGATTATTCAGCTTAAATTTAAAACCAGCCATCAGGGACTCCCAGATACTTCCCTCTTCAAGCTCGCCATCTCCAATCATAACAAAAGTATGATATTTCTTCTTGTCAAGTTTTGCGGCAAGTGCCATCCCCACTCCTATACCAAGCCCCTGACCAAGGGAACCTGTTGATGATTCCACGCCAGGAACCCCCCGGTGAACATGACCCTCTAACTTTGATGTCAGTTTTCTGAAGTCCTTAAGCAATTCAACCGGGAAAAAACCACGCAAGGCAAGCGTTGAATACATACCTGGCGAGGCGTGACCCTTACTGAGTATGAATCTATCCCTATCAGGATTCTCAGGCTCCAGAGGATCGACATTCAGTACCCTGAAATAAAGAACTGCCAATATATCGGCTGCACTGAGAGAGNNACCTGGATGGCCGCTGCCCGCCTCATAGACCATTTTAACAGAATTTATCCTGATCTGCCGGGCCATTTCTCTTACATTAATTAGATCGCTATCCGATAGCTGAAAACTTTTCACTTTAGAAACCACAACCCGATAACATCAATCTGAAACGTAATCATGTATTCTTTAAAAAACATTTTTTAACTTTCAAAGCAAATAATCTAAGAGTTCAGGAAATAAAATCTATTCCACCCTCTTCGGTCCCCTCGAGATCCAGGATGGACGACGGAAGCTTTAATCCTGTGACAATAAGGGTGACCTGTATTTTTTTATCTAGCGATTTGTCAATTCCGGTTCCCATAATTATCTTAGCTTTATCGGATATTAGTTTCCGTACTTCTTCTGTCGCAATATTGGTCTCATCTATTGTAGGGTCTGCAGCTGATATATTGATCAGGACACCGGTTGCTGTGCTCATGTCAAGATCCAGGAAGGGTGAGGCAAGCGCATCCTTCACAGCCTGTCTGACCCTCTCTCCGTATTCGCCGGTTCCATATCCTATTCCGATAACGGCGGCACCAGAATTCTTAACAACCTCCTCGAGGTCTTTCATGTCCAGGTTGATCAGTCTGGTATATGATAGGATCTCAGTTATAGCCTTTATCGCCTTTACAATAA
Organism: Thermoplasmatales archaeon UBA582; assembly: GCA_002502705.1. Classification (GTDB taxonomy): domain Archaea; phylum Thermoplasmatota; class Thermoplasmata; order Thermoplasmatales; family Thermoplasmataceae; genus UBA582. The sequence goes on from DAQB01000078.1 coordinate 5,852, forward strand.
CCTCATCAGCAGCCCTGAAAGATTTGTCCACTGGAAGATCCGGTGCAATTGTGAGCAATGTTTCGTTCGTTATGACGATTACACAATCACATGCTGGAATCAGCCTTTTCAGACCCCAGACAGCCTTCCTCATTCTTCTTATCCCCTCTCCCTCGAATGGTAGAGTGACCACACCAAAGGTAAGTGCTCCCTGTTCCTTTGCTATCTTGGCTGCGTAAGGAGCGGATCCAGTGCCAGTACCTCCTCCCAATCCCGCAGTGATGAATACAATCTCAGCACCCTTAAGGAAGTTGATAAACATCTTTTCAGATTCCTTTGCAGCCTCTTCTCCAATCCTCGGATCGCCTCCGGCCCCCTGTCCTCTTGTGAGGTTTTCTCCAAGAAGGATCTTATTTTTAGCCTTTATGCGGAGCAGATGATTGGAGTCTGTATTACAAGCAATCAGATCTATTCCCGGTATTTTCTCCCTGTAAAGCCTANNCGCCAGTTCCAACAGCAAACTGGTCAAGTTCCTCGTCAGAAGTACCCTTGAAATCTTCCGTATACTCATAATCAGGATCTTTGTCAGTCATTTTAGTAAACAACACAATCGATAAGAGAATATTAAATTTGTCAGGTTCACCTTGTTAACCATGAACCCTGCTTCCATATCGTCACGAGACCGTGGATAGATGCAACAAACATAATAAGTAGGGCTATTGCACCGAAGGCAAAGGTTTTTAGCTTGTTTCTTGACATGTTATTCGATATTGCAACTCCGAATACGGAGATTCCGAAAAAGTTGACCAGCGTTGATGCCAGTCTTGTAATACGTATAAACCTGAATGTAAAAACCTGAACCAAGAAAAACTCAAAGGCATGCTCAAAAGTAAATCTGGCATATGAAAAAGGATGAGCAAAAAGAAACAGGTAGAGTTCAGATGCGCCGAGTCCAAGGAAAATCAAAGGCAATAGATACACATACAGCATTTCAAAAGTATAAAATGGACCAGCCTTCCTGGAAGTACCGCCAAACATATCCTTGAAGAAGTAATACCATCCATTTCTTGCCCACCTGACCTGCTGCCTGTAGTAGGATTTCAAAGTTTTCTGAGACGGAGTCTGCACCTGAACTGAATAGTTTTTAATTGCCCTAAAGCCGCTTTTAATTATATAACTGGTGAGCTGCCTGTCATCGCCAACAACACTTTTTCTGCCAAAAACTTTGTAGTCGCTAAATTCAGTTGAAAGGATAAAAGGCTTTACGAGATCTGTTCTATAGATGGCACAGCCGCCATCCAATATCATAACGTTTCCGCTTTTGTTCATCGCCTTCAGGATAACTTCTCTGCTTCTTTCGACAAATTCGGATGCATAGGAAAGAGGACGGCCGTCTTCCATTATCTTTAAATTAGCTCCAACACCTCCAATTTTGTCTGTGAAACTTGACAGAAGTCCCTCCACAGCACCATATGGTATTATCGTATCGCTGTCAACAAACATAACAAATCTTGTTTCTACATAGTTCATAGCAAGATTCAGTGCTTTACGCTTTCCACCTCTTGTCGGTGTAGAAAGAAATCTTGCGGAATACTTTTTTGCAATCTCTGCGTAAGGTGCATTGCAGCCATCCCCTACAACTATAACATCGGAACCCTGTCTCGTTGAGGATTCAAGAACTTTTGCAAATAAATTTACGTCTTCATTGAAAACTGGAATTACTATTGTAACGTCTTTTGTGTTTTGCTGTATTATGTTGATTTCAGGCTTAAATTTAACTGATCTGAATGAATTTACAAAATAAAAAATTGCCGATATTACCGAAAAGATGGAACCTATTAAGATGACAATGAAGAATGCGTCCATTTACATTATGGGATTATTAAAGGGTATTTAAGCGGAATGGTACAAAATATAAGGTAGCAGATTTAACTAGATTATGGCATCTCCTGATTCAATCGGATAATCGAAACAAATTTTACCCGAAAATCTATCCGCATATTGGTACCGAAATACTGGATTAATCAAGAGTAACTGTGATCTCCCAGGCCAGAACAGGAAAAGTTCTTTTGTTCCAGAGGTGATATTTAAACCTAGCAAAGATTAATTATTTAATAACCGTTTATGGGTAAGTTCTATGTTTAGAAAGATTGGATTAAACCACAAAGCTAAATTAATGGCACTGATAATTGCTACCTTTATGATTGTCTCTTCATTTGCTTTTTTCACTAACATGCCTAGCAGTTCTGATATCGGAAAAACATCTGTCAAACCGTCAGCGAATACGTCGTCTATTTATTTGATTCAATTTGTAGAAACGGGTTTACCTTTAAGTTCACAGAACGGTTTTTACGGTTTTCTCTGGGGTGTAAACGTTTCCGGGGAAATGCATGAATCATCCACTAATACTATTGGATTTTACATGCACCCTGCTTCGAACGTAAGTTATGTGATAAAGGCTGTATCAAACTATTCTGCAACACCATCATCCGGAACATTTAATGTAACTTCCTCGAACGTTTTGATTGATATTACGTATTCGTCTACAACCTATGGGATCACATTTTCTGAGAGTGGCCTTCCTTCGACCGGCTCTCTGACGGAATGGAGTGTTAATTTTAGTGGCATGACTGTCTACAGCAACAGCTCCATGATTTCTTTAATAGAACCCGATGGAACTTACACATATACCATACACGCGGAATCGGTTTTCCTCCCTGATCCATCATCAGGCAGCATAACCTTGGACGGTTCCAGCGTTAATATTCCTGTTCAATTCACAAATGACTTTGAAAGCGTTACGTTTTTTGAGCATGGGCTTCCACAATATTCTTCTTTAACACAGGCCCAATGGAGAGTTACGCTTAAAAACGCTTCCCTTGGGCTCAATGTTTCTCAAACATCCTTTAACACCTCACTTGGCTTTAATGTTCCAAGCGGAAATTATACATATTCGGCTTCAACGATAAATACTTTTAATTTGTCAGGCGGATCCGGGATAGTAACTGTCACAAAGAAATATACCTACGTGAACATCACATTTGTTCCTGATTTTAACGGTGTTGAATTTCTTGAACACGGGTTACCATATTTGGTGAGCGGGTCTGGTTCGGCAACACCTCTCTGGTCTGTAAACTTAAAAAATAATACCAACGATGTCAATTTTACGGATTATTCTAACCAGCCGCAGTTGTTTTTTAATGTCACTAACGGAAATTACAGGTTTGTGGCATCAACGATACAAGGGTTTTCGATTTTGCCTGGTTCCGGATACGTAAACGTGTCAAACGGTTTTTACATAATAAATATCTTTTATACTTCCGGTAACACTTACCTGGCTTTCGAGGAAAAAGGTCTATTTTCAAACACAACTTCACCTTCCTCATCTTTTGGGGATTATTGGTCTGTTACTGTGATTAATTCAACAGGGCACCATTTTGTCCAGGGCACAGACAGCAACAAGATTACATTCTGGTTGCCTTACGGTGACTATACCTACTACACTTCCAACAACACCGGATTCCAGACAGTGAATGAAACCGGGACGATTACGTTAAACAATCCGGAAATCGAACATATTGGTTATTCTTTGTCCAGTGGTATTACTTTAGCAAAGGGTAGTGGGAGATTAGCCGCGATAAACCTATATGAATATGGCCTGGCACCTGGAACAACCTGGAAAGTGGCACTTTCTACTAATAATGTTAATGCAACATCTCAAGTTACGGATTCGGCCCTGATAGTATTTTATGTTCCTAATGGTACGTATTATGTCAGGATCCTTGATAGTTCCGGATTTCATCCGAATCCCTCATCCTTTTATTTAACAGTTAATACTGATACAAGCCTGTCTTATAATTTTTCAATTCGTTTTGCTCCTGCCTTCGGTTACGTTAATTTCACAGAGTTTGGTCTTGTTCACGGGACTGTTTGGTCAGTTGCAATTAACGATTCGGCCAACAATTCTTTCCTGTATTCGACCAGTTTCAATAACCTTTCAATTGCCCTGCCAAATGGCACATACTTTTACAGGGTGTTGGAACCTTCAAGCAATCTGGATCCATTTACCAACAGTTCTGGTTATATCTATATTTCAACCACTAAACCATTGTCCTTTACGAGTAGATTTATCAGCAACGAGTATCCTGTTTCCTTCAATGAGAGGGGTCTTCCGCAAGGTTTCAGATGGAACCTCCTTCTAACCTATCCCAACGGTACCATTATCCAGTACAGTCTTAATACCGGTTTGATTAATATAGAACTTACAAACGGAACATACAGATATTCAGCGGTTTCGCCAATCGGTTATTTAAATTCACCATCTTTTTCCTTATTCACAGTTAATGGGGCTCAATCATCCTCAATTCAGCACAATGTGACATTCAAATCAGATTTGTATTCAGTGACTTTAACAGAGGCAGGTTTACCAACCGGTGCAATGTGGTCGGCGGCCATAGATGGTATCTATTCGCAGACTACACTTGGGGCACTTTCTTTCGATCTACCTGGTGGAACATATATTTATCACATATCATCAGCTGGCAGCTATGTGCCAGTAAATGCAGTAGGTGTAATCTCAGTATCAAAGTCCAATGTCAGCGTAAGGGTTATATTCGAAAAATTTGATTATTCTGTCACTTTTGCTGAGAGAAATCTTCCTGCGAATACTACGTGGTCTGTGCTGATTGATAATCAGGTATTCACCTCTAACGGTACAAGTATTTCAATTGTTTTTTCAAACGGAACATATGCATACCAGATGATACAGCAGGGATATAGCATTCCAGTAAACTCAAATGGGATAATTACTGTTTCTGGCGAGAATATCACTATCAACATCGCATTTGTCTCTACTATCTACGAACTATCCTTCAAGCAAACTGGCGCACTTCCATCTGGGATTCCATTCACTGTACTTTTACAAAATATCACTGGTGCCCTATCAGCTTATTCAACCACTACTTCCTACAATAATGTGTCTCTTGTAAATGGTTCATATTCATTTACACTATTAGAATCAGACTTCTACGTTGCGATTCCTGGCACTGGCATCGTAAGCATCGATGGATCCAATGTCACCATAAACGTAGCGTACGAGATTTTCAAGTACACCGTAACATTTACGGAAAGTGGTCTTCCGTCGGGCAGTACCTGGAATGTAACACTTCTTTCAAGCACTGGCCAAACTTTCTCTTCAAATACGTCCTCAAGTTCCACAAGTTTTGACCTGGTCAATGGTACCTATTCATTCCAGGTTAGATCAGGCAACAAAACATTTTCTCCAAGTCCAATAATAGGTTCAATAACTGTCAGTGGGCAGCCGCAGAACATTGTTGTGCAATTTAGCAAAGTGCTTTACGATCTGCAATTCTCTGAGAAAGGATTACCGAAGAACACCACTTGGCAGGTTTCTATTAATAACGTAACCTACTCTTCCAATAGATCATCCAACATTAACATCACGCTTACAAATGGCACTTACAGATATAAGGTTCTAAACGTTACTGGATACACAGTATCACCGCAAATTGGGAAAATTGTTGTAAGTGGTCTAAATGTATCTACATCAACAACATTTGCTCTCAATGTAACTGTTATCCCACCGCCACCACCTCATACTACGCCTAAATACAACACTTTTATCGTGATAGGTACCCTGGTAGGTGTTGGAGTAATAGGCCTGGCGGTTATAACGGTACTATACTATCAAAGAAAGAAATCTTGAACAATAAAATTTACCTTTAACTGGTTGCCCGTAGACCATAAAAAATCTAACTGAATGCGGATTCTAAACCAATCACATCCATTAATTTATTTTGCAACAAAATTAAAGATATGACATTTTGAAGCGGGATACTTGAAAGCTTCGAACATTAGATCATTTTCTCTTGGGAAGGGTAGTTTTTACTTAATTACATTCCTATGGATATCTTTCTAATTGTTATTCTATTCTAAATATTTATATAAAATTTGATAATGTATTAATCCTAGTTTTAATTATCCTTTTCGTGAAAAGTACAATAACCGCTAAAGGAAAGGATAAAGCAGTGGGCGTTGTAATAGGTGCGCTTTTGCTCACGGTTATACTTTTCGCTTTTCTAACTGCTTACATTTTGTATTATGTCCCGTCCACAGAGCAGACTAATGCTAGCTCGTCCATCACCGACAGAGAAAATGGATTTATCGGGTTAACGCAGAGCTTAAATAATGCACAATATGAAGGCTCATACGTCTCGCAGGTTGTCCCTCTTGGTTATTCAGGTGTCCCTCCTTTTTCACAGCCATCGTCATCATCGATTTCATATCAAAACAATACTTCCTTGTTCTTAGGCTATCTTAATTATACTTTCAATGTTACACTTGTTAATTCCAGCCTCAGCAAAACTCTTAATCCTAATGAGATAGCTGTTTTGCCTATTTCGATCAATGTTCCAGCAAATGAACCCAAGTTCTTCAACGTTGAACTTTCAATCGATAGTAACACTTATTCAGCATATGAAAACCCCGATCTTACGAATATCTTATTTATGTACCAAAACGGTACTGTGATCCCTTCATGGCTGGAGAATAATGCTTCAAGCACCAAATCTTCAAGTATTTATTGGTTGAAACTCAATGGCGTTTCATCAGGCACAACAATAACTGCCGACATGGTATTCCTGCCCGTCGATATTAACATTATGAACAAGTATCAGACGGGTGAAGCTCCGCAGTGCTCTCCTATTTACGGGGAATACAACGACATAGCAAACGTTCTCAGTCCAGGACTGGAATATCAAATTTATTATGACAGTTCTGGTACATTTGATAGTTCGGGTTATCAAAATTATTTGTATAATGCAAATATGGCAAATGGCACTTTAATAACAGAAAATACTGCCCACTTCAAATCTAGTACTTTACCCTTTAATACTAGCTTGGTTGGAGTTAATTGTTCAGTTAATGGAAAAAGCAAAAATAATGTTATTATAAATTATCAGCATGGATACACTGGTGGAAAAAGCTACCCCTGTCCTCCCGTTACAACCCCTAAAAAGTCTTTTCTGATCAAAATGCTTGGTTTTGCTGAGATTAATACGACCTCAACGGTCATATACGGTGCTACTGACGATGGTATGGCAGTAGGTTATACTACGTATACTGGATCCGAGAACGGTCAGAATTGGCTTGGGGAGCCATCAAACCCAAATAATCTGATTAATGAGTATAAATTACAAGGGTTTTCCAAATACCACAAAACGTTTAACTGCAGGAATGGCACTTACCCAATAGAAATGGATTATTTCCAGGATGGGGGAAACGCATATACGGCACTATGGTCTAACTATCCAATAACATATTATCACCCAATATTTCCGGCTGGTGGTTTGGTTCCAACTGTTACCTTGGGTAAAGTCTCTTTGGAGAGAATTACCACTGTACCAATCACAATAACCAACACCCAGGATCAATCCGAACCCCATACTTATCAGCAGAATATCACAGTGCAAAATTCACTTTACAGCAAATATGAGGCAGGTTCCCTGCAGAACATTATTTTTATATACCAGAATGGAACGATAATACCATCGTGGCTTGAATCAGGTAATACTAATACCTCATCCTCCTCAATCTATTGGCTTTCAATGTATGGAATGCCAGCACTTGCTAGCGAGAAAATATATATGGTTCTTCTGCCCAAATACATGGATATGTTGAATAATTTCAGAACTGGGGAGAACCCGTCCTTGTCTTCGATCTATGGTGAATATGATGATGGATCCAGCGTATTCGTTGATTATTATTCCGGTTCATCGCTTTCGAAATGGCAACCGGAAGGTTCCGCTTCTGGATTAATATCTAATGCACCATCCGGTTCTCCTGGTGGTATTGAAGCTTTTTATGCTGCTAGTGCAAATGGTGACTATCTCTATACAAATGCCAGCTATAATCCATCTTCTAATTACATCATTCAATATTACGTCTATACAACCGGCCTTGGAGATTTCTTTTTTTCAAGCAGCGCATCTGGACATGGCCAGATGTCGAGGCTGGATTCGAGAGCCGGTTGCTAT
>DAQB01000082.1 GCA_002502705.1 Thermoplasmatales archaeon UBA582
CAAATTCTGGTGGAGCAGATCACTAGATTAATTAATCAAACGACGGAACAGATGAATAATACAAACTTAATGTATAATTTGAAATATATTGCTGAAATAATGAGATGAATATAAATGGCGAAAATTCTGGTAATGCTGATTACAGGAAAAGAAAACATAAACACTGAGATGGTGGCATTCAGTTTTGCTTTCAACGCAGTGAAGAATGCCAAGTCAAATGTTGAATTTCTATTTCTTGGAAGGGGAGTGCAAGCTGCAAATAAAAGTCAGAAAAGCTCCCCGCAGTTTTTAGAACAGATCAACGTACTCAGGTCAGAAGCGATACCCCTGAAGATATGCAAGGTGAGCATGGCAGGTGAAGGTCTTACAGAGAATGATATATTTTCTGGATTGGAACCAGTTTATGGTGGAGTGGAAGTTGATTCCAGGATTCAGGACGGATATTCCGTAATAACTTTCTAGGTCAGATCATTACGATAACTGAAATACAAATCATTCTTTCCATAATTTCCGGTATATTAGTTGGCTTTTCATTAGGACTGATAGGTGGCGGGGGTTCAATACTCGCCATACCATTATTGATCTATTTTGTCGGGTTCGATCATCCACACATAGTCATTGGAACAACTGCACTGGCAGTTGGCGTAAACGCCTACTTAAATCTTATTCCGCACACTCTGAAGAAACATGTCAACTATAAGATTGGAATTGAATTCACTTTGCCTGGAATCGCCGGTGTTCTGGCAGGGTCTGAACTGGGGCTTCTTACCCCCGGTAATGATCTTCTATTCTTTTTCAGTTTTTTGATGATCGGCATAGCGGTTTACATGCTCAAACGAAAATGCATTGATATCTCGCAGGTTGAGAGAAAGATATCCAAATCAACAAGATCATTGACGATACTGATCTTAACTGGTCTTATTGTTGGGTTTGCTTCAGGTTATTTTGGTATTGGTGGTGGATTTCTCATAGTCCCGGGACTGCTTTTCGGAGGCGGGTTAAATATATTGCAAGCTGTTGGAACATCTCTCATGGCCGTAGGTACTTTTGGCGTTATAACGGCAGCCAGGTATGCCATAAGTGGAGATCTTAACTTAATAATTTCTGCGCTTTTCATTGTTGGAGGGATATTCGGCGGGTGGTTTGGTGCAAGACTTGCAGGCAAAGTACCTAAAAGAAGACTGACTCAGATATTCGCAATAATCGTTATTATTGTTGCTATATACATAATGTATCAGAACTATACTGTGGTTCTGCACCTTTGATTTGTGTATATATGGAGCAATTAGCTGCGTCCTGTTTTAAGATCGCACTTTTCAAAAGCATTATCTATAATTGTTTACGTCAATAACATGGTTCAAGCTTAAGTCTTAAATACTGCTAAAATCGATATCATCATAACCGGAATCACAGAAATAAAGACCACCAAAATAGCGTTAAAAAATTATTAAAGTTAAGGCATCTTGATAGGAATAGCGTTGTTGCATCCTAATTCAAGAAATTTTTCATGGAGTTCGGTGCTCTCGCAAGAATTACATATTAAGTATCTACTTTTGTTCTGAAGTAAACATTCTCAAATGGAAAGTGCGTATATGGATTTAAGAACGGCAGAGAGAATGGAGAGATCAGCATTTCGAATGTTTGAGTAGTGTCTAGGCCGAAAGCATTCGGGGTGATACGGCTACGTAACAGGTGTCATGAAAGAGGTTTGTTTGACTCTAATTTGATTACTCCCTCGTCTATTAATCTTTTCACCGTTTCCCTGTCCACCTTTTGAACATCCTTTGCTATGGATTGCATCTTTCCAACCTTGCCGTTGTAGAGAGACTGTAATGCATCCAGATCCACGAAATCCTGATTCCCGGCAAGCATGTTGTATATAACCACTGCAAGCTTCCTTGCCATGGCTATTATGGCCCTGTTTCTCCCTATCCGTTTCTTGAGCTTCCTGTAGGATGTCTTGAACGTTTTTGATATTTTCACTGTTGTATGCACGGAATTGACCAGGAAGAATCTCGGAGCGATGGACCTGATTTCGTGATGTGGCCATAGCGGGTTGTATCACCGGACTCNNATGCATCCGGGAACCTGGATATCTCCCCTATCTCGGAATAGATCGCCATGGCGGAATAGGAGCCTATTCCCGGTACAGTCATGAGCCTTTTAACCTCCGGTATATCTTTTCCCGTCAATGCAAGCTGTTTCTCCAGGTTTTCGGCCCTTGATGAGATGTCATGGAATCTCTGTATCAGGTCTGCAAGGATGTATCCGTCTTCAGGCTGCATCTTATCTCCGGATTCCTGTATCCTCTTCAGTGATCTCTTACCGAATATGTCCGTTGCATCGATAGTGATGCCATGACGTGCAAGAATGGAGTGGACCTGGTTCTTGATCACTGTGGTTTCATCCGCAAGCGATCTGCGGTACCTGACGAGAGATCTGATCGCATCCGTCTCCCTTGGGGGGAGATACGATTCCGGAAGTTCACTGTCCTTCAGCTTCTTCGCCAGTATCCTTGCATCATTCCTGTCCGTCTTCTTATACGATTTATAGACTTCACCCATCTTCCTGGGATTCGCCATGTGCACCTCGAATCCATGATCCCTGAGGAGTCTTGCAGCAAATTTGCCTGATGTGGATGCTTCAAGCACTATCCTTGTTCCGGGTTCCTTGTGCTGATCCATGAACGCATTCCACTCATTCTCCGTATTGCTGAATTCATATTCTTTCACTATCTTTCCGCTGTCGTCTGTTTCACAAACTACTTCATTACGTTTATGTATGTCCATTGCTATTATCATTTCGTCACCTCCGATGGTGATTCCGGGAAATATATGGCCGGTAACACTCTACTATC
>DAQB01000100.1 GCA_002502705.1 Thermoplasmatales archaeon UBA582
CGCTGTCTTATAATAGCCCCCGCATTTTTGTGTTCCAACCACCGAAACTTTATCCTGGAGACGCAAACCATGCGGTGAAATTATTACTATAATATCAGATCCATCAGTATGAGTCATATGCACTATCCTGTCATGCATCTCTACGGATTCACGGTTAGGCATGTCAAGTATCTCATCCCCATGCGGTATCACGTAAACCTTTTCTATTGTCATAATTAGAAATATCACTCCGACATATATTATATGATTTTACACGCCCGGATTGACACTTCAGTATTTGGCTCATTGTAAAAGATCATCCTTATAATTGTACGAGGCGATAGATATTCTATAACCGGATAGATCAAAATCGATCAGTAACTAACGAAGAAGATAAGCCTTGTTTTAAAGATTTAGAACAGATCTTCCAATTAATAAATAACGCGTTTTTTGTAATGCATAAAATGTTAAGATGAATGTTTTGATATTGTTGAGTTATGATCCAAAAATCAAAATTTGCAATTTCTGTTTTGTTGTCAGCGATATTGATATCCACCTTTGCTTCAGTTGCTGTTAACACTTCATCGATACACAGCCCGGGATCAAGTTTAGATTCAAAAACCAGTTCAAGTCCAAGCGATCCTTATGTGGACTACCCGTCCTATCTATTCATGAATAACTGGAAAAATTCTACTGTGTGGGTATTCACCGGCATACCTGATTCATACATTGATCTCTATGGAAGTCTATCCCTGAAGGATATAGCATATAATGGAGTTAAGTTACCCGCTTCTATTAACATAAACACGGATAATGAAAGCATCTATTCTAAGCTAACGGGAAACAATACAATTCTTGTCAGGCAAAACCACACTTCAGAATGCATCATATACCCGCCATTTGCAGACCAGTTCATGGTCCGCCAGAACTCATCAGTGCCGTTCAATGATTCTTTCAACATTGCTGGCAAATACAATTACACGATAACTGATTCATACCTGATTGTGAACACAACACCATCCTTCATGATATTCTTTGATGCCTCATCCCATCATGTAATCAGGACAAATGCATCACTGACACTAAATCTCTCATACAACAGCGGAACTTCTTATATCGATGCTGGTTCTGGAATTATAAGCAGGATGCATTATTCTCAGATGATGTCACTTGACAACGAGCGAGTGGCATCGTGGCTTCAAAACTCAAGCAGAATTGATCTTAAAGGATCTTTCCTGCAGATGTATGATATGTCGCTGCTTCTCGTTAAAGACGACCAGAATCCATGTGATGGTGAATTCATCGCTTCGCCTTCTTCACTTTATCTATACGCATGGGTCCGGGATGGTTCATTTGCTGCTATTTCAATGCAGGATTCCGGTCATATAAAAAGTGCAGTCAAATACTGGGACTGGATGGCGAGTGAGCAGGGAAATGAAAGCGCTAATGGAACATGGTCGACAAGATTTAATTTCTGGAATGGAGCGCCAGATTTAGCATGGACAAATCCTGAATACGACAGCGTGGGAACATTCCTGATTGGATTAGCCGATCTTTTCAGGATAACGGATAATAAAACCTTAATTGAAAGATACCTGCCAGCAATCAATAAGAGCATAGCCTGGGAAGAGGGAGAAATTTCATCAAATGGTCTGTTGCCTCAGGATTACAGCATCTGGGAGGACAATTATGGGTATAACTTCTGGACGCAGGCAGTCGACGGTCTTGGCATGAACGAAACATACAGAATGTACGAAAATCTTGGGATAGGTTTCCCTGGACTTGAGCACAATGCTACACTTCTTTCAGAAAATATCATGAAATATTTCCTGCAGAAAGATAACACGATGTTTGCGGAATACCTTACCCCGGTTATCGGGGATAAGCAGGTCCCGTATTTGCCTATAGATATTTACGACTCATCATCTATCCTACCGGTTGCTCTCGGTTTTATCAATCCAAATTCAAGCCTGGCACACAAGATTGTAAAAAGCAATGAACTGAATCTGACAGTATGCGGCGGTCTGGCCCGTTATTATGGGGATACCTATCATTACGAAGGGTATCCCTCTGACAGCAGCGGTCCCATGCCCCCATGGATAATCACCACAATGTTTGAAGCCTATTATGATGAGGCCGTGGGAAATAACACAGGAGCATACAGTTTACTCGGCTGGGCTGTGAATCACACCCAATCCGGTCTTCTTCCTGAAGCCATCGACCCGAACTATGGAACCCCTCTGCCAACCACTTCCCCACTGACCTGGTCATCGGCCATGTTCATTCTTGCCTCACTCAACTATAATACAACACACGCCCCCTCCAGTCATATTTCTTCAGGGCAGATCATAATAGTATCCGGCGGCGNNGATCGCCTGATTATAATTAAATTACATTCTGAATAGGCTAAAATAAAATATTCTTTTGATCTCACGACCCTGAAGGCCAAGGCAAATTGCCATTTAATTTTAAGAATTCCTGGAGGCGCTGGTTTCTCGGATCGGGAACAGACGAGGATCGCACAATGGATCTCTCGATTACAGACGGTATTTTCTGGACTGTATATAGCAACATGACATCACCATATCTGGTTGCTTTTGCCCTTCTTATAATTGGACCCACCGCACCGGTTGGATACATTATTGGCATTCCATATCTGATAGTACCGCTGGCACAATATGCAGCAATTGTTTATTCGAGAAGATCGTCAGATCTGAGGAATCTTACCATTAAAATCACTTTATTTGACAGGATAATATGGATCGCAGTATCTCTTCTCATCTTTCTTAGGGGATACCTTCTTATTTCCGTTCTGCTGATATCATTCCTTACCTTCAGAATATTCTTTTCATCCTTTTCCGGTACAACATGGACATCATGGGTACCGGCCGCAATAGGCTCAAAGAAAAGGAATCTCTATTTTTCAAAGAGGAATTTTTTCCTCCGGTTCTTTTCGCTTGTAGGTTATGGAATATCATCTGCTGTTTTCTTTTTGTTCGGTGATACTCGCGAGGCATACCTGACTTTATTCCTGGGTTCACTGATCTTTTCGACCATTTCTTTGATGGTTATGAGGAGAATTCCGCCGTTTAGGGCGGAAAAGGAGGAAGGTACAGTATCGGATACCACAAAGAGGCTTTTCTCTTACCTGATCTTTACGCTCTTAACCGGTATAGGTCTGAGTGCATTTTCTCCCTACCTCCAGCTTTACATACTCTCGATAAACTTCCTCGGCCTTTCACCGGAAATATATACCTTCGTGATAACCGTTATTGCACTATCTGCCATTTCATCTCAGATATACTGGGGAAGACTGATTGAAAAAATCGGCAATCTCAGGGCGATTCTTATTTCAGGCGTTGCGATTTCAATTGTTCCTTTGCTCACATCGTTTACGCATTCCTTTTTAATTCTTATGTTAGCAGTAATTTTGCTCGGGCTAATGCAGTCAGGGTTCACGCTTGCTGCATTTAATGAACTTATCTTTAGATCCGAAAAGCGCCGGATAAGCGGCGTATCAGTATATAGTCTGGTGCAGGCGCTCTCAGTTGGTGCCGGCCCGGTAATCGCGAATTTTCTCTTCGACATCAACACAAGTAGCCTGGAG
>DAQB01000113.1 GCA_002502705.1 Thermoplasmatales archaeon UBA582
AAACATTTCCTAGTGGACCAAGATGATTATAGACAATATCCAGTATGCACGATATGCCAAGAAGGTGGCACTTATCCACGAAATGGGCAAGATCTTCAGGTTTTCCATAGGAATATGATGGGGCAAATGGAAAAACGCCGTCATAACCCCAGTTCCTACTTCCGTATGCCTGCGAGAGGGGCATTATTTCTATCGCATTTATTCCCAGTTTTCTGAGATAAGGAAGTTTTGCCTCCGCGGATCTGTAGGAGCCATCCTGCGTGAATGTTCCCATGTGCATTTCATATATTATTAGATCTTTCATGGAATGGGATATCCATTTATTTGCTGACCAATTATAACCTGATAGCTCAACAAGCATGGATGGCCCATCAACACCCTCGGGCTGAAACCTGGAAAGTGGGTCCGGAAGAAGTTTGTCTCCGTTTTTAAATAGATAGAGATCACCATCCCTGCAGTCTTCAAGAACAAGGTTGAAATATTCTCCATCTTTCTGCATCTCCTCCTCTTTTCCCTTTATTGGATGATAGGTTAGTTTCTCAAGTAATGGCGCCCACACAGACAAATTGAGCCTTCCATTTTGCAGGTTGGCGCCAAGTTCCCTAAAAGTTCTCATTGGTCATGGCCTCCAGTACGGTGAACGGGTATTCTGCGAGTATTTTCGAAAGATCGGATCCCTTGAAGGTGGAACGGGTGATCAGATCTTTCATCTTTCCCTTTGTTTCTGGAAGATTATCTATGGATGTACCAGCCCAGCAGTTTGGGCTATATCTATTGTTATCCATAATAAAACGATGATGCCTGCTTATTATTACAAGTAATATTCTATTGGAAAGCATGTAATAAAAACCAAACAGTTTATCGCTGTTCTTTCCAGAAAATTTAAGTGGAAAATATTTTCCATTGATGAAATAATCGGAAAATTCAGTTCTGATTGAGATCAATCTAGATGTAAGGAAAATCTTGAGACTCCCATCGGTTGCTCTTTGTTCATTCAGATCAGGGCGACTGGCTGAAACATCTTTTAGTCTTTGAAAAAGAATTCTGTATGAAACCGACCTCCTGTTATCCGGGTCAACGAATGAAAAATTCATTGATTCACTTCCCTGGTAGGTATCTGGAATTCCAGGTAGCATGAACTTGAGGATTGTCTGAGAAAGGCTGTTGAGGGCTCCCATATACTGAACCTTTTTCAAAAGTAACCCCCATCTTTTCTCTATTTCAGTAATTGCCAAGTCAGCAAACTGAATGCATTTATTTTCATAATCGGTATTAGGAAATTCCCAGTTTGTGTTTTCCCCGGATTCCCTCAACGCTTTTATAACGTAGTTGTGCAATCTCTGCTTGTAATCCATGTGTGGTTCATATGTGCCAAGAATTGCCTGTAAAATTCTGTATCTGTCGTAACTTTGTATTTCTAATGTGACAGAAAATTCCTTGAGAAATTTTGCCCAATCCTTATGGAGATCGGATATTGCATTGAACCTCGCAACTGCGTCCTCACCAAATTTTGTATCATGAGTGGAAAGCGTTGTCATTGGTCTTCTCTTTCCATCCTGGATCTTTGCAAAGAAGGCATGTATTTCTGCGTCTGAATATGGTTGATCAAACGGCATCGATCCCACAAGGCATGTGGAAAGCAGTGCCGAATAACGGTAGAAGTAGCAGTCTTCCATGGATTTAGCCATTACTGCGCCCGTAAACTGTTCAATTCTGCGCAGAACTGAAGCAGATTTTTGATCAATTTTTACTAGTCCCAGAAATTTTTCGAGGCAATTAAGCTCGTGGCAGAGAAACGGGAACATCTCTTTTGCCTTTTTCACCGATTCAAGCCACATTTCGACTTCAGATAAATCCAGACCAGAATAGGTTCTGTATCTGTCAAGCAGAGCAATAGTTGCCTGGAGGGCTTCTGATATACCTTTTATAGAAATGCCAATCAACCCCTTTGAAAGCAGGATTCCCTTTATGAGTCTTGAATATCTTTCAAAATCAGGTTGAAAAAGTTTCTGGGAGATTTCAATTTTTAATTTTATCCTGTAGTTCTCGCCCTCGTACCTGTCACCTCCAAACTTTCTGAAAATTTTCCTGACCTGGTCTAGAGATCCCTTATCTATAAATGCAGAATTAATTCTCGCTCTTGATGAATAACCTGTATCACCTTCAGCAGGCCATTCTTCTCTTAAAGATTCATTTCTCGCAAGTATCTTTTCGACCCAAACAGGGCGGTTTCCTGAAAGTTTGTTTAGTCTCTTTAGATACATGAATGCATCATTCAGACCGTCAACGTGATCGATCCTCAATCCCTGGATTAGATCTTTGCGAAGAAGGTCTCCTATCTTCAGATGGAATAGATCAAAATTTTCCTTCCTTTCCATCCTGATTGCAATCAGATCGTTGACCGCAAAAAACCTTCGGTAATTTATGATTCTTGAGGATTCCTTCCAGTGGGTGAGAAGGAAATGCTGCTCAGCAAGAATGTCCTGTTTGCTTTTCATATCATTTCCTTTCAGACTCAATGGGAGAATTAGATTTGTGCCTTCTATCCTGATAGAATTGTTGGATATCTTGAACCTCTGTAATTCTTCTAAAGGATAGAAATCGAGCATTGGCAGAATTATTTTTCCTCTGCTTTCAGTGCTCTTCAAATCAAGGTCAAATAGATTTTTGAAACGTGAATTTTTTCCTTTTTCCAGATAATCTAACATGAATTTATTCAGAATTGTCATATGGTTTGGGACGATATCCAGAATTAATCCTATCCCTTCATTGCGGTATTTTTTTGACAGGGATATGAAAGCTTTCTCCCCACCCAGAACGGAACTAATTGCATTAAAATCATACGTATTGTAAAAATGGGTGCTACCCGGAGCTGCCTCCATTATAGGGGAGAGATAGAGATGTGAAACCCCTAATTTCTTAAAGTATGCAAGAAGCTTTTCCAAATCTGAAAAAGTGAATCCAGCACTTAGTTGAACTCTATAGATAGAATCTGGCAGAAATCTCATGACATTAATTGAAACCTGATCAAATGCTTACATTCTCTTTTTAGTGGTGGAACTTGGTCTGGGTGCTGTTTTTTTAGTCTGGGGGGTGCGGTTTTTTGAAGGAGTTTTCTGCGCCTTATCAGGCCTCGATAATACAGTAATGGTTTCTTCGATTGACATTCCAGGTTTAATCGCATCTGCAATTTCCTTGTTTCCTGTAGCAGCCAGCCACATTGAAATATGACCTTCTCTGATGTGATAGAGAACTGCAAGCGGATCCTCGATTCTCAGTCTCTCGAGTTCCTTTCTTAGCTCAGATAAGTTTTCTGCCTTTCCTATTACCATGTCATAACGTTTGAAGTAAAAAGGCTCTGTCATAATTATCCATGACATGATCCTTTTTATAGTTAACTGAATAAACTCACGACTATTCATACAAGACGAAAAAATATACTGAAGAGAACCTGTAAATAGCCAATTTCATTTGATTTCAATGCACAGAAAATATTCGGAAAACTCGGGCATGGCAGTTTCCACTCGAAGTTAAGGAAAAAAACATAAATATAATACCTAAATGATGGTGTTTATGTCCAATCATAAGCATCTTATGGTGTTTGGATCGATTTTGCTTGCTTCAATAATGTTGGTTTCCATGCTTTATGTTGCTGCACCTGCCAGTAATCAGCGCAGTACAGGCATTATTGCTTACAATGAAGTTGGTTCAGCTATTAGGGATAATATTACGTTTACCGGAGACGTTGCAAAAGATTTTTCGGGCCATTTGGTTTATCATAATACACACACTTCATTGTGGGGGGTTGACAATAATATTTCAGACTTATATGTTGCCTATAATCAGACCTATCTGTTTGTTGGTTTGAATGAAATTATCTCTGGAAATCACCTGATGATTTTCATAGGTAACGATACCTCTAGCGGATTCGGACTTTATAATTTATCAGATTTTGCTGGTGCCGGAACTGGTAACAGCACTGAAGGAATAAACTTCACTCAACCTGTGAACGATGTGTTCAATGTTTATTTCTATTCTCCATCTTCAATGAATACTCCCGCCCTTTCGATGATCACCTCTGCAATTTCGCAAAGTAACGTATCTGCAACCTACGAATCTGTCAATATGTCGTATCTTCTCAACAGCACA
>DAQB01000108.1 GCA_002502705.1 Thermoplasmatales archaeon UBA582
CCCGCCTCGCCGTCGTTGTAAAGATCGTAAAACTCACCAAAACCCGTCTTGTCGACAATTCTCTGCACAATCTTCGTGGCCATATCCGAGTCCCCGACGCCAGCTATGGAAAATATCTGTGAATCAATCTGGCGTTTCTCTATTCCGGACATGGAGAGCGCCTTTGTGCATGCATCCTTTATGTTGACAATTGCATTTGCCTCTCCTATGTTCCTGTAATTTGACGGACCAGACAGACCAATACCGCGTATTTCAAGATCTCCGCTGAAAACTGCAGCCATTGTCTTGGTTGCCCCTCCATCCACCGCCAGAAATATTTTCACATTCCTTTATCATAGGAGGATAATTAGAATGATCTGTCATAAAAAAAGATAATGCAATGCTATTGCATACCGACTCACGCGATCTAAAAAGCACCATACTGGTTACGGCAGGGAGAGCATTTCAAGGATCTTCAGCCTGGCGGATAATATCAGGCATACAGACCCTGATCTTTCCCGCAGGTATGTGATAACAGGCGAAATGGTGGCAAAGAGACTTGACATAACGCTGGAAAAAAAGATAAAGAGATCATATTGCAAAAAATGCAAATCAATTTACGGAGCAGATACAAAGATTAGAATAAAATCACATTTAGTAATTGTAAGATGTCCTCATTGCGGCGATGTTAGAAGATTCCCGATATCCTAATCTTCAACAGTCTCGATGTGAAACAAAATATGAAAACCCTCAAGCGTTGCCTGAATCTTGTCGGCAAACCATATTGAATCGTCTGCTGATGCGTTGTTACCCCACTCATACACCATATCATGTTCACCAATGACCGGCTTGAAACCAAGGGATCTAAGCCTGTTTATGATCTCACTAGGCTTTGCACCTTCGCTGGAGAATGTGACATCCAGATAAGTTCTCATTTCTTCACTAGTGAATTGTGCTTCACTATATATGATTTATCTGAAGTGAGCAGTACGACTGCATAACCCGGCAGTAAGTTGAGGGTGAATAACGATGACCGGATATATCCGGCAATTCAATCTAAATTTATTTATAACTGCTATGGGGAAGGCCTATGAAAATCGCAAACAAACTTGAATAACCAGTCATTATGTCAATATCTGCAAATTCCTGACTGTTACAAGTACTTGCGCGGGCTGTGGGTATTTGACTCAATTCACCGGTGTGATCTCTTAATCTTGTAACATTGGTTTCAGAGAAAAAAGTTCCATAGATTTCATGGACACAAAATGAAATATTATTTAGGGTCAAACGCATGGCTTCTTTTCGATGATAAAAAGCAGGTGCATCGTCTCGATAGACGATGTTTCGGATAGCGAAATGAATGAAATTTTTGATCTCACTGACAGGATGAACGAATCACTCGAATCCGGTAAATCAATAACTACTATGAAGGGCAAAATCCTGGCTACACTGTTCTATGAGCCAAGCACGAGGACAAGGTTGTCCTTTGAGAGTGCAATGCAGAGGCTTGGCGGCTCAACACTGGGTTTTTCTGATGTAAAATCATCTTCTGTTTCAAAGGGAGAAACCCTGGCAGATACTGTAAGGATGGCAGAATCCTATTCGGATATAATTGTAATAAGACATCCACTCGAGGGATCCGCCAGGTTAGCATCAAGGTTCACAGCAAAGCCGGTCATCAATGCAGGAGACGGGTCTGGACAGCATCCCACCCAGACCCTCCTTGATCTTTACACAATGAAGAAAGAATTTGGAAAAATTGATGGTTTGAAGATAGCTCTTATCGGTGATCTGAAGTATGGCAGAACGGTGCATTCACTTTTACTCGCGCTCTCAAGATTCAAGGTACAGGTCACGCTGGTTTCGCCTCCAAGTCTTAGAATACCACAGCATATAATATCAAAGGTGAAAGATATCATAAAGATTGAGGAAACCGATGTCATATCACACGTCCTACCGGAAGCCGACGTATTCTATGCAACCAGGATACAGAAAGAGAGGTTTACTGACCAGAATGAGTATCAAAGCTTGATTGGAAGCTATTCTATTGATTCTGAATTAGTTTCGCAGATGAAAGAAACAGCTATCATAATGCATCCACTTCCACGGGTTGATGAGATCAATCCATCAGTGGATGCCCTTCCTCAGGCAAGGTACTTCAAACAGGCCTATTATGGAGTACCGCTGCGAATGGCACTAATTACCCTTTTACTTGGAGGCGAGAATTGATGGATCAGACATTGAAGATATCAAAGATAAAGGATGGCACCGTAATAGATCATATACCCGGAGGTAAGTCGCTGAAGGTTCTTTCGATTCTAAACATAACCGGCCATGTTAATTACACAGTAAGCCTTGGAATGTTCGTACAGAGCAAAACACTTGGTTTCAAGGATGTCGTGAAGATAGAGTCAAGATTCCTTGAGAGGGATGAGCTTGACAGAATTGCTCTGGTGGCGCCTGAAGCATCAATAAGCAAGATACGGAATTATGAGATAGTTGAAAAGTTTCAGGTCAGCCTTACTGATCGGGTCACGGATATAATCAAGTGCTCCAACCAGAACTGCATATCAAATACAAAAGAGCCGATCAGGCCTGAATTTATTGTAAAAACAAGAAAACCCTTGATTCTGACGTGTATTTATTGTGATAGAGAGATGTTTGAGGGAGAAATCCTCTCAAACCTTTAAAAAAAATTATTTATTAAAAAATGGGTTTTTCAGTTCATTCGCGAGTTCGCTCAGGATTATGCCGTAAGTCTTGAGGTCCCTGCTTATCAGGTCGTTAACCCTGTCCATTGCATTGAACGATGCAAGTGGGTCCAGTCTCATCTCCTTTCCTATCAGGAGTTCGTTGTCATAGACCTTAACGTTTGAGTCATGCTGCATTAGATCCAGTATGCCCTTATCTGCATTGAACCTTGACTGCCTCTGACTTTTTTGCGGTTTTATAATGACGCTCATGTGAGGTATGCCACGTTTCTTCAGCAGTTTGGCGAATTCAATGTGCATGGTCTGGCCAAATGAGCCACCAAAGCCGGACACAAGTATGAAACCTGATGATTTGTCCATGTTTGCCAGGATCTGTTCCGCGAGGTGTGGCATTGACATCGTAAGCTGCTGAGATCCTATCTTTATTGTGTTTACCTTGTAGAAGATGCTCTGAAGTGCCATTCCATTTGACGGCGATTTCGAGAAACCCGATCTGTTCTCGTCGAGATCAACCTCAAAGTATGATGCTCGCCTGAACCAGCTCCTCTTCTTTTTCTTATTTGGTTCAGAAGGTGGCTCTTCACTCATAACGACAGAATGGAAGTTTATCCTCCCTGTTTCAAAAGGTAAGACCTTTTTTACTATTCTTGCGCCAGCCTTTCCGAAAGAAACGATTGTTGTATCGTCCCTCTCCTCGAAGTACTCCTGCACTACACCGACTATTCTCTCTCTTATGTCCCTCGGATCCATCATTTCCATTTCTCCTTTTTCCATTTTTTCAAACACCTCTCATTCTTTTTTGTATTCCCTGACCTGAAAAGCTCTCTTGTCGCTTTGCAGCGAGTCAAACTTTTCAAAAACGTGATCTGCTTCCCTGAATTTTTCCAGTTTCTTCTCTATAACCCTTGTAAGTGATCCATCATTCTCGAATTCTGTAATGACGGATGAAACTGCATCCTCAAGATCACTGAAGAGACCCAGTGAAACTGATTTATCCAACCATTTCTCTGTCAGTCCTCTTAATTTAACGCATACTTTCCCGTTCTTGCTGTCCTGCCCCATTCTTGACTGCTGTATGTATCTCAGGCAGGCACTCCTTATAAATTCAGATCTTGTCCCCAGATCTTGCCTTGTCTCGAGAAATTCATCAATCTCTGCGAGGGCTTCTCTTGATATCCTTATAGTTATCTTTTCGTCTTGGTCCATGCTGAACATAACATTAAACTTTAGAAGTATATAAACATTTACCATGATGCCATACAAATGTATGACAATAATTATTATCTGCCATACGCCTTAACTATTTCACAGTGCCTTATATCACTGAATTTGTTAATAATTAAGTCTGTCATGTAATTATCTGTTGTATGTCTTATAGAAGTACTGGCTCTCTTTTTTTAATTGATACTAGATAAAACTATCTTGTGGCTCTTCGGTTAAAGATTAAGAACCCAAATCCAATAACGTTTCATGGCAGATGATACATACTTCAAATTATTAGATCGCGCAAAGAATACATTTTCAACATCGATAAAGAGCGAGAGAAGACTGAAGATCCCTGAACCAGATGTCATCCATGAGGGAAAGGTTACAATAATCAGGAATTTTACCTCCATAATAGAGATGCTTAACAGGGACCCGAAAGGTTTCATAAAGTTCTTTACGAGAGAACTTGGAATAGGAATTACTTACGATCCACCTAGGATTGTAATAAACAAAAAGGTTGATCAGGAAACAATTAGAAAAAAACTGGAGCAGTATATTCAGATATATGTTGAATGCTACGAATGTGGCTCACCTGATACAGAAATAAAGAGGGTTGGAAGGGTTGACATTCTAGAGTGCAAGGCCTGCGGTGCACAGCATGCACTGAAAATGACAAAAGATATAAATCAGAATGAGTCAGCTGTGGAAGAGGGTAAGACTTACACCGTGACAGTCAGCGATACAGGACCTTCCGGGGAAGGACGCGCAAATTTCAGGGGTTTCTCTCTCATTATACCGGGAGCCAAGAAAGGAGAAACTGTTAAAGTAATAATTAAAAAGATTAGAAAAGGGACTGCAATTGCTGATATAGTCAAGGACTAAACTCTATTGATAGGAAACCGCATTTTGATTGTTGACACAAATGTCATCGTATATTGTGCAGTCAGAAAAATAGATCTATTGGCGGCTGTCAGGGCTATGCATGAGCATTATCAGCCTGTATTACTCGATTGCATCATGGAAGAGATCAGGCACATAGGGATATCAGAAACTGAAAGAAATATTGCATTAAAGTTGGCTGAAAGATTTGAGAACCTGGACTCATCTGGATTTGGAGATGACTGCATTATAAATTTTGCAACTGAGAAGAAAGCAGCAGTTTTGAGCAACGATCTCAACCTCAGAAGAATATTAAAGGCAGCAGGGATCAGGACTTATTCCCTAAGACAGGGAAAAATGATTGAATGAGGTTAAAAATTGAAATCCAATTGGCAGACATATTTTATTTTGAAGGAGTTAAAGCGACTCGCAGGCGGCGGATCCGAAATAGAAATCTCATCCTCAGACCTTGCTGAAAAGCTTGATGTTTCGCAGCAATCCGCGTCGAATTATATTATTGAGCTTTCAGAGTCGGGTTACATAGAGAGAAAAATGTCATCAAGGAGACAGAGCATCTCAATCACGGAGAAGGGACTTAATTTCCTTTACCGGGAGCTGGATTCCCTCAGCAATCTTCTTGAAACAGAGAAGTCGATAGTTATCAAAGGATCTGTTACAAGTGGACTTGGAGAGGGGAGGTATTATGTATCCAGAAAAAACTATGTGATACAGTTCCAGCAAAAACTTAATTTTATACCGTATCTTGGTACGTTGAATATTGCTGTTGAGCCGGATTACAGGAGCAATTATTCGAGGGTGAAAAGTGCTGAAGGAATTCATATTGAAGGCTTCAAGACTGAGGATAGGACTTTTGGGCCAGTCAAGGCATTCAGGGCAAAAATTTTCAACACGGATTGCGCAATAATAATGCCCGAAAGAACTGTTCACAGCGACATTGTTGAGGTCATATGCACCGACTACCTCAGGGGAAAATATTCCCTTAAAGATGGGGACAAGGTTTCCCTGACAGTTCAGATTAGAAATTAGAAAATAACATCAAGCGAACCCGTATTGATCTCGTTTATGACATGGTCAAGTTTTGCAGTTGCTGCTTTCTTGTCCAGACCACACTCAAGCAGTTCCATATAAACTTCGAATTTCTCTTCATCCCTTTCATGAGCATTGTCATACACCTTGATGTAGCCACAGGTCTGGTCTGCATCAAAATTAAGTTTGTAGTAGAATTCTATCTCAATCCTACCGTCTTTAAGTTTTTCAGTTCTCTTAAGGAGATCTTCCACTCACACTTATGCTATGAGAATAAAAAAACTCTTTGCTTCCTTGAACCGCTAATTACTCGTAAATAGAATACGCAGGAATCATATTAAATAATCAGTTGAATACAAAATAATATCGAGATTGAGCTCATCAAATGAGATAGGCGTCCATGAAAAGAAAATCAGGATCCAGATTACATAGAAGTGAATGTGACCTGCAAATTACTTTGAATCAAACTGTCTGGCCCTGGTAACTCTGGCAAGAAGGTGTCTGTCGAAAGCTTCAAGGGATCGTAGGAAGACAGATTGGATATCTTCACTCACCCCTAGCTCTTCACCATATTTTACAACATATTCGAGGGCCTTCTCCGCGATAGGCGCAAGTGTCTTAACAGAATGCGACAGGAATGTTTTGACTTCATCTGGAATCCACTCGTTCTCAAGAACAAAAGGACCAAAATATGGTAGCTTTGCACCGCTCTTGCCAAGAAGTGGTGAATAGACAAGATCAAGCAGATTATGAGATGTAACTATTTCCAGCCAGCTATCGTTTTCAGAAATTGAATTCCACAACCTGGTCGCATGAAGGGTTGGCGGAAGCGGCATCGATGATGAAAGCGTCTCTACTGGGATGCCAACACTTTCGGCCATGGCCTCAAGCAGTGATTCCTGCGACGTTATGTTTTCCGACCATTCCATTAACTCCGGAAAGATCAGTTTTGCCTCAAGTTTCTGGATATCAATCTTATCGCTCTTTGCCATTGCGAAGGCAAAGGATCTTATTCTCTGTTTGTGAAAAGCCATGTATTCAATTGCGTAACCCTGGAAGACGGACTTCTTTGGTTTCTGCATTGATTCAATAAAAGGATGCGGTTTCTCGCCAAATATTCTCTGCACAAAACGTGACAGGATCCAGTCACCAAGATGGCCCTTTTCGTGGGCAAAAATTTGCTTGACGTCATTCTGGAACTCGTTAGAAAGCCAGTTTGAACCAGGAGCATAATATTTGACAAAATCCACGCGCGGAGAGTCGTTCCTCTCACACAGCTGTCCTAGATGCCTTGCCAACATCTGGTAATCGAGCTTATTATATTTTTCTCCACACACAGGACATTTCATTTACGCACTTCTGCAGATATAGTAAACCCTCAAATATCTAACTGTTCCTCACATTATCTCTGATTGGGATGAAATACCTTAGGGTTTCCAATGGATAATATCTATGTTATATTTATTTTTACTTGTGACATCCTCCCCCAGCTAACGCAGGGGGTTTCCCGTTTCAATGACAGGAGTTGCCATTACCGGCAGAGCTCCAATCTCCACGGGCGTGAATTCGGGAGTGCCCCTCCCTACCTTTATCAGTCCCATATTGCGGAT
>DAQB01000018.1 GCA_002502705.1 Thermoplasmatales archaeon UBA582
GTAACCCCAACCCTCTGTAACTGAGGTATGAACGTTTAACCACGAGGATGCAACAACATTAGAAAGTTCCAGATCTGATAGCCTACCATTAAAAGAAATAAAATCCTGAAGATTCAATTCATTAACCAGTTTCTTAATATTATTTTCCTCAGGTCCTGATCCTACTATATTGAGTTTAATGCCTGTTATACTATCTATCAAGCTTTTTAGTAAATAAACTGCTTCTTCAGGCCTCTTGTATCTACGCATTCCACCGAAGTAAACCATAGAGGGATTTACGGTTTTAGGCATGGGGTGAAATATGTTTGAATTTACACCAGGGGGGTTCATTACAATATTGGTACTTCTTATCCGTAAATCTAGGAGATCATCCCTAGAAGTTGTTGATTCTGTTACAAATATTGTGTCATGATAAATAAGTGAGTAACATTTCTCCAAAGCAGATATTCCTTTTGCAAGCAATAGCGGCACCTGACCTGGTAGTGACCTCGAATGTAAATGCCTAAAAAATGCAATATTGCTTCTATTCAAAATAGTTGGCGATAACCACGGCACAGCATGTCCGAGGTCATTTATAACAACATCAAACTTTTCCTTTTTTAATAATATGGGTAAGGCTATGTGTGGCCCAACATTTTTTCCAAATCGCCGAATCGTTATTCCTTGGAAGTATTCGTTACGTTTGCATCCTTGCCATCCTCCGGTTAACAGGGTGATATTATGCCCTTTGTTGAACAGTCTGGTTGCAACTTCGTATATAGTTCTTTCTGCACCACCGGCCTTAGGATTCAAGGGATCACGGTGTGCTAACCAGAGTATTTTCATAAAATTCTCATAGCAAAATTCATTGAAGCTTAATAATTTTCTATTTATTGCGGGATGGGGAAAATTATAATAGATCAGTAAAATGTGGAGTTTAATGGATAAAATACTTATATCAGGTGGGAACGGGTTCCTTGGATCTCACCTTGCTGAAAAGGCAATTAGAGAGGGGTTAGAAGTAGCTGTTATAGATGATTTTTCAACATCAAACCGCATAAATGTCCCATCCAACGTAACGTTTATCAAAGGAAAAGTCGAAGAAGTTGATATAGGGGGAAATTTCGATTATATCGTCCACCTAGCAGCAAGACCGTCACCGGAAGATTATATTCAGAACCCAGTTGAAACACTAATGTCTAACTCTTTAGGTACTATGAGGCTTCTTGAACTTTCAAAGAGATCTAACTCTAGATTTATCTATGCATCCTCTTCTGAAGTTTATGGTAATGCCCATATTTTACCAACTCCAGAGACTTACTATGGATACGTGAGCTCCTGGGGGATAAGAAGCTGCTACGATGAAGGGAAGAGATATTCAGAAGCACTTACAATGGCATATCACAGAAAATTTGGACTTGACACAAGAATACAGAGGCCTTTCAATGTGTATGGCCCCAGAATCAGGCCGGACGGCCTATATGGAAGAGTTGTACCAAGATTCATTCAGCAGGCTCTAAATGGTGAGAATATAACTATACATGGTGACGGAAAACAGACAAGATCATTTTTGTATGTGGATGACTGGGTTGATGCAACATGGCGCATGATAACAATGGATGATCTAGATGGCAATATCTTAAATATTGGATCGCCTGATGAAATCACAATTCTTGAACTTGCTAATTTAATTGTAAAAAAGACCAACTCACCCTCTAAAATCGTCCATGTGGAAAAGAGAGAAGATGACCCGGTAAGAAGGTCAGCTGATATAACGAAAGCAAAGAATCTATTGGGGTGGAAACCCGAAACTAATCTGGATAAAGGATTGAATGGAACTATAGAATGGGTAAGGAGAGATGCCATGTGAGGATAGGAGTTGTGGGGCTAGGATATGTTGGACTTGTAACTTCTGCGGTGCTAGCCAGCAGAGGTAACCCAGTGACTGGAGTTGACGTTGATGTTTCAAGGATTCAGACGCTAAAAAGGGGCAAATCTCCATTCTTCGAACCTCAACTTGATGAGAGAATCGGGAATGCAAGAAGTAACATAGAATTTTCAGAGGACTATTCAAAACTATCAAACTGCGAGGTAATATTTCTCTGCGTCCCGACTCCGAATACAGATAACAGGATAGATCTAAGATATGTTATGGCCGCTTCGGATGAAATTAAAAAATACAGTGCTTCTGCGGATCTTGTCATAAAAAGCACCGTATTACCCGGAACTGCAAGAAAAGTGTCAGAACTGACAGGAATGAATGTTGTTTCCAATCCAGAATTCACCAGAGAGGGTTCAGCTGTTCATGACACGGAGAAACCTGACAGGATAGTTATTGGTGGAAAATCTGTTGAAAGGGTGCGAGAAATATGGGAATTTACAGGTTCACCCATCATAGTTACCACAAATGAGAATGCTGAACTTATCAAGTATGCAAGCAACGCTTTTCTCGCAGTTAAGATATCTTTCATAAATCAGATTGCAGACCTTTGCGAAAGAATTCCAGAAACAGATGTCAATGTCGTTGCTGAAGGCATGGGGCTTGACAGGAGGATCGGCAGAGAATTCTTAAAGGCCGGGCTCGGATACGGGGGATCATGCTT
>DAQB01000142.1:0-3131 GCA_002502705.1 Thermoplasmatales archaeon UBA582
ACATGCAGTTCAAGGAGTTTTCAGGGGTTGACATAACAAAAGACAAGATGGAAGTTGCTCCAACATTACATTATCATATGGGGGGAATCAGGATTGACCCGGAAACCAATGAAACGAGGATAAATGGTCTTTTCNNCATGGTGCAAACAGACTCGGCGGAAATTCCCTTGCCGATCTTCTTGTCTTTGGAAAGAGAACTGGAGAATCTGCTGCAAAGTATGCTTTGAAGGTTAAGGAAAAAGAGGTCAGTGATTCCGAGGTTAACGATGAAATTGATAGAGTCCTTGCATTTTTGAATAAGCCGGATGGAGTAAATCCTTTCACGCTATTTGAGAGATTAAGGGTAACCATGTCCACTAATGTTGGTATCTGGAGAGATGAGGGGAACCTAAATAAGGCACTTGCAGAAGTAAGGCAAATCAGAAAGGAGTCACTGAATGTTGGCGTTAATGGCTCTACGGTTTTTAATCCCGGACTTGTAACATGCCTGGAGATTAATGGCATGGCTTCTGTGGCTGAAATGCTTGTTGTTGCTGCAATTGAGAGAAAGGAAAGCCGTGGAGCGCATTACAGGCTCGATTACCCGAATACTGACAAGTCGTGGAGAAAGAACATCATATTTACCAAAGATGGCAATTCATACCAGATGAGAACTGAGCCCGTTCCCGAGCTGCCACCAGAGCTTGAGGCTTTATTACCAAAGGAGGCCACATAGAATGCCAGAAAAAGTTGTGATTTCAATAAAAAGATCAAACCCGTCAGCAAACGAAGCGCCGCATTTTGTTGATTATGAGATTACGCCGGATGAGGGGATGGTAGTACTTGATGCAGTGCATTACATCGAGAATAACATAGACCCCACTCTTGCAGTTAGATGGAACTGTAAGGCAGCAAGGTGCGGTTCATGCTCTGCTGAGATCAATGGCCTTCCGAGGCTAATGTGCAAGACAAGGATAGACACAATGGGCAGCAGGATCCAGATTGAACCAATGAGGGCATACCCTGTTGTAAAGGACCTTGTCACAGATGTTTCACATANNAACCGGATCTGCCAAAACCGTGGAGAATGCAGGCAATTGATGTGACAAGATCAAAGGAGTTCAGGACCTGCATTGAATGCTTCCTATGCCAGGATGTCTGTCATGTAATAAGAGAACATGAATCGAACTATTTCGGGCCAAAACACATGGTCAAGGTTGCAGCGCTTGATATGCATCCTCTGGATTCGATAGACAGAACAGGATTGCTTCACACTGATGGGGGTATAGGTTTCTGTAATATTACTAAATGCTGCCAGAATGTATGCCCAGAAGGTATACATATTACAGACAATGCTATCATTCCAGAAAAAGAGAGGGTTGTGAATGAATTTTATGATCCGATAGGTATCCTCGTTCACAGGATGAGGAGGAGAAAAAGATGATTGAAAATAAGAATAAATTTTCCATTGGAGGCGAACTTTTTGAACTGAATTGGAGGTTCTGGGGATTTGTCCTGGTTTTGTTGCTTTCTGCAGCTGCACTTTACCTCTACCCGGTGGGGGAATACCAAGGATACGTGGATCCATTCTATTCTCCAACTGTTCTAGTACTGCCGTTTGTTGCACTGTTCAGGTTATCCTGCTATGCTTACAGGAAAGATTACTATAGACATGTTTTCAAGCATCCGATGGCGTGCCTAAATGATGACAGAATGGATTCCTCGAAAAGAGTATACAGTGGGGAAACAGGTTTCTTTTCATTGAACAATTTTCACAGATATTTCTTCTATATCGGTCTGGCTCTTCTCCCGTTCTTCTATTATGATTTCTATGTATCGATGTTTTATACGAGCGGCTTCTTCATTTTCAGGCTTGGAAGCATAATAATACTGGCAAATGCTCTTCTCCTGACTTTCTGGACACTGTCTTGCCACGCATTCAGGCACCTTATAGGTGGTTACGCAGACTGCTACAGCTGCCTTTCCGGCGGTAACACAAGGAAGAAGATATACAATGGTCAGTCATGGCTCAACCTGTATCACGAACAGTTCGCTTTTATAAGTCTGCTGGTTGTTGTCGCAGTTGACCTTTACATCAGAGCGCTTATGGCTGGATGGCCAGTCGACTTTACATTCCTGAGAATTGCTATATGAGGTGAATTATGGGTTACAATATTTCAAGGGTAAAATATCCACTATTTTTCTTAGGTGCCGTACTGATGACACTGCCGGCAATCATATACAAATTCCACAGCTTCGATGTTTCAATCGTGGACTATTCAGTGCTGGTGGGATTCCTGCTTTTTGCTTTCTCTATTGTATCTGGCATAACTGCATTCAGAAATCATTGATCTTTTTTTATACCATTTATTTTAAGTATATGATCCACAAGCATTAGCGGCATTCCCATCCTTTCTGCTACATAATTCTCGTCCATGCTTTCAATGAAGAGATTGACGATTTTTCGCGTTATGGGATCCATTACCTGAGAATTCACTTTAGCATGTATCCTTTCAAGTATCTGATCCTTGGATGCTAACAGCTTCAGCCGCCTGTTGGTTATTTCCTCGATCTGCCTGTTAATTTCTGCCAGGCTGGCAAACAGATCATCGCGNNAAGAAAAGCCTGTCGGGGAGTATATTTTCTTCCTGCCGTTTTCTGGATCCTGCATCAGCCGGATTAGATTCGCTCTCTCCAGCAGGAAGAGATGCTTGTTTATTGCCTGCTGCGAAACACCGACAAGCTTACTGAGTTCCATGGCATAGGAAGTATCAGATGTCAGTTCCCGCAGGATCTCCCTGCGGGTGGAGTTTTCAATTGCTGAAATCAGTGCCTCTATCTGATCTTCCATCAGGCCACCTCACTCTATCGAGACCTTTCTTCCGTTTCCTTCAGGCTGCTTTTCCTTCGCTATGGAAAGATCAAGGATACCATTCACGAATTTTGCCCTGCAGCTTTCGGGTTTCAGCTTGAACTCGAAATCTATGGACTTATGGTATTTCCTTGGACCATCCTTCACATTTAGTGTTACATTCCTGTCGGAAACATTCAGGTCGATATTCTCTTTCGAAATTCCGGGAAGTTCGTATGTAATATATACATTGCTTCCGTCCTCGTTCAGGTCAGTTAGAGGTTCCCTTACATCCTGCTCT
>DAQB01000142.1:3139-3314 GCA_002502705.1 Thermoplasmatales archaeon UBA582
GTCCCTGCCTGTATGTAAAACCATACACAAAAGGGCCCTCTATGGTGGTTTCAGGGTTCTTCATCACGCTGTTGAAAAACCTCATAAGCCTGTCATTCATTCTTCTGAAGTCTATCCCGAAATCCCCAAACATATCGTCAAAGAAGTCTCTGTCCCAGTCGTCGTCTCCATCTTT
>DAQB01000037.1 GCA_002502705.1 Thermoplasmatales archaeon UBA582
CACTAACCGACCGAATGCACAGTCAATGCTAATACAACTAAACCGGCGTTAAAAATATTTTTTTTAATTCTTTTGTTTTGAATATATCTCAGATCTTCATTTTGCCATTAAAATGAGATATTTGAAATTTAAAAATAGGTTGATATTCCGTTAAAAACAAGAACAGAATCCATCATTTATAATTGGATGCTTCAATGAATATGGTGATTTCGTTTACCTGCCAGATGGGTTTCTACCAGACATAAGGTCAGATATGACAGTGTGGGCATGCCCGGATACGTTCTGTATCGCTATTTCCAGGCCATGCATATGACCGGTAGCTATTGCTGTCCCAGCCACGCCTGCTGTCACTCCCAGTGTCACCAATATACTCTTTGCCAATACTAATCCTGTT
The DNA here is from genome assembly GCA_002502705.1 of Thermoplasmatales archaeon UBA582. Lineage (GTDB taxonomy): Archaea > Thermoplasmatota > Thermoplasmata > Thermoplasmatales > Thermoplasmataceae > UBA582. Next base: position 395 of record DAQB01000037.1, read on the forward strand.
AGGACCATAATGTTTCATTGATTCATACCATAATCAATTTATGGTGCATTTTTGTACCAGATTTTTTCCAGGATTGCAAATATAATCCATTACATGGTATCTGTATATCTATTCAGTGCTTGCATGTAATTATATGATTGGGTTTGCCTGCCATAATAATTCAACTTTTTCGCGATATTTAATTACATTTCCAGAGCAACCTTGCAGATTAGATTATTGGTTAAATATGCGATCCAGGTCAGTCGAGATCAATTATGTTTTATTTTTTTTCAACTTTTTCGATTATTTTCTTTGCTATGCTTTCAAAGGCATCCGAGAATACCTTATTCACCGCTACCCCCGGTATGCCCGAGTCTGCATTTGAGACTATCTCCGGAATGAAAGGGATTCTTCCGAGAAAATCTATGTTAAGCTTCTTTGACAGGTTTTCGGCCCCTCCGCTTCCAAATAGATCTATGTCCTGACCACAATGAGGGCATTTAAGGCCACTCATGTTTTCAACTATTCCGAGAACTTTAAGTTTAAGCTGGCCGGCAAAATTTATAGCTTTTCTAACATCCAGGAGTGCAACGTCCTGTGGAGTCGCAACTATTATGACGCCTTCAGCGTCCGGAACGAGCTGAGCTACGCTTAATGCCTCATCGCCTGTGCCAGGAGGGAAATCCATCACAACATAATCCATGTTTTCCCAGGATACGTCCTCAAGAAACTGCTGGACTGCTTTATGCCTCAGAGCGCCCCTCCATATGACAGGGGTATCATCCGTCTGTAACAGAAAAGCCATTGATATAATGCTGACGCCATATTTCGTATCGAGTGGTATAATGCCTTTATCAGTGGCATACAGCTGTTCCCTGTCTACACCAAGCATCTTCGGGTCATCAGGTCCGTTTATGTCGGCGTCTATTATACCGACCTTCCTGCTCTGGCTTCCCAACGATACTGCAAGATTGATTGCAACCGTGGACTTCCCAACACCACCCTTCCCACTCATAACCAGTATTGTATGCTTGACGCCTTTGTACTTTTCAGATTTCCCTGGAACACCAAATGTCTGCTGTGGTGGAGGCGGCGTATTCATCTTGATTTGACCCTTAGGCATAATCCACGTATCGATTCTGGCGATATAATGTTCACCCGTGGTGAATTCTTTCTTCCGGCCGGAAACATGAATCAACGCATATATTATTTAACAGCAAATAATTGCAGTCAATGCAGGATCCGGATTGCCCATTTTGCATCGATGTGATTCAGGATAAGAATGCGGCGATAGTATACGAGGACGAACATGTGATGGCATTCATGGACTATGCTCCGGTGGAAGACGGGCACCTTCTGATTGTTCCCAAAATGCACTATACCGACATTAATGATATAGATGAGGAGGATTATCTGAAGGTTCATAAACTCGCGAAAAAGATGTCTCCCGTTTTGTTGAAGGCATTAAGTGCGGATGGCCTTAATATTGGCCAGAACAACGGGCACTGTGCAAATCAGGTAGTAATGCATTATCACCTTCATTTGATACCCCGGTGGTGCACATCTTCGCCTCCTTCCGTTTCAAAACAGGGAAGGTTTGCAAGACGGCCGCTCACATGGGAAAGGAAGATCGTTGACAGAAAGGAACTTGATGCTCTTGCGAAGCTCATCAGGGAGAATTTACCTTGAATGTCCAGTCACCATAAATAAGATATAATACAACAATGGAATTACAATTCATAAAAGTGATTAAATGAAGAGTATCGAGGAACTTTACAAGAGAGCCTTTGAACTGAAAAATAAGGGTATGTCTGATAAGGAGATATCCACTGAGCTTCATCTCTCGGTGAACACTGTAACCTGGCTTTTAAGCAAGGAATTCCTGAAAGAATCCACTGTTCAGGATGTGAAAATCGGCTGGAGGAGCGTTGGCGTTTATGGTGCCAGAATAGCATCATTCGCAGAAACGATGTGCGATATAATTCAGGAGGAGGCTTCAGAAACAGGTACGCAGCCGGACGCGATACTTGGCATAACTATTAACGGAATCCCGTTTGCAACGATGATTTCCTATTTTCTTGAGAAGGAGCTGATCGTCTACAGACCGCATCCAAACAGAAAAGAGGGTTTTTTCAGCAGCAATTTTGCATCGGTCAAGGATAAGAACGTTGTCATAATTGACGACGTTGCAAGTACAGGCGAAACTCTCCGAAGGACGATATCTGATATCAGGAAGGAGGGCGGAAATCCATTTTTGGCTGTAGTACTGGCAACAAAAATGGCGGAAGATGAGATGATGGGCGTAAGGATACGTTCACTCATGAGAACAAGGCTTGTCGGGGCTAAGAAATAACCTATGCACTGGGCACAGGCTTTCGTTAAGGACCTGCATGGAAAGCAGTTAGTTTCAACAGGTATTTCGCCATCGGGCCCGATCCATGTCGGAAACATGCGAGAGATACTGACTGGTCACTTCATTTACAGCGAAATGGTTTCGAAGGGTCTTGAGGCCAACTTCATTTATCTTTGCGATGACATCGATCCCCTGAGAAAGATGTACCCCTTTCTTCCTGGAAGTTTTGAGAAGTTTGTCGGTTACCCGCTTTACAGGATACCGTCTCCTGATGGTGTTGGTACCTACTCAGAGCATTTTCTTAAACCCTTTCTTGCAACACTTGATCTAATAGCTGTGAAGGTCAGGGTGATCAGGTCACATGATCTTTACGGTAATGGCGATTTTGCAGACATAATAGACCTTTCCATAAGAAGGAGAAAGGAGATTGCGGAAATACTTTCTGGAACATCAGGAAGGGAAATCGAGGGGGACTGGTATCCATATTCCCCGGTCTGCCCTAAGTGCGGAAGAATAACATCTACAACTGTTGTAGGCTATGAGAAGCCATTTGTCAGTTATGTTTGCAAGTGCGGGAATTCGGGAAAGGCCGACATCAGAAAAGATGATGGAAAAATGCCATGGAGAGTGGAATGGCCAGCAAAGTGGTCTGTCCTTGGAGTTACGATGGAACCTTTCGGTAAGGATCATGGAGCTGCTGGTGGATCCTATGACACGGGGAAACTTATAGCAGAAAAAATATTTGGAATAAGTGCCCCGAAGCCACTGATGTACGAATGGATTTCCTTAAAGGGAAAAGGTACTATGCATTCCTCGACGGGAATAAACATAGCAGCCTCGGACTTCGTAAAAATGGCACCTCCGGAGATATTAAGGTACCTGATTGCCAGGAACCAACCATCAAGGCATATTGAATTTGATCCTGGAAATGGCCTTCTCACACTGGTAGACGAGTTTGAACGCTTAAGGGAAGAACACGAAAACGGTAAACTTGATGAAGACAGGGATGAAAGTTACAGGCTCTCATCCCTTGGGGCGAGCAAGGAAGTGTTGTCTGTCGGATTCAGGCATTTAGTTACGTTGATACAGATATATCCGGATGAATCAGGATTGCTCAATGCCATGAAGCGTTCCGGATATCCCATGGATACCATATCGGAAAACATGCATAACCGGATTGCGATGATCAAAAGATGGTTGAATGATTTCGCCCCAGAAGAGATAAAGTTCAGGCTTCTTCCAGTTGATTCTGAGGTAAATATCAATGATGCTGAAAAGAAACTTCTCAGATCCTTCCTTGAAGGCATTGATTCTATTCAATGGCAGGCGAACGATATTCACAACAGGATCCACGAATTACTCAAGGAAAGTGGAATACCGCCCGGGGAAGGGTTTGGTATTTTCTATAAAACATTCATAGGAAAATCAAAAGGCCCGAGGCTGGGCTATTTCTTTTCAAATCTCAACATGGAGTTTGTAAAGAACAGGCTTGAGTTCGCCTCACGATAGCGCCGGCGGTTGATCGGGGTGCTGGTCACTTTCAATAGTCTTTCCATTTATTGAGTATGTATAAGTTACATCCACGCCAGCCCTTATCAGGGTTATGCCCACATGACAGTATTTCGAGAGGGACAGGTTTATGGCTTTCTTGAGATTTTCAGGTTTGGTGTTGCCCCATACCTTGTAATGTGCATTCACGAATTTGAATATCTTTGGGAACTCCTCTCTTCTTTCGCCAGTGAGCTCGCATTCATATCTTTCTGGCATCTGCCTCATCTTTTCCAGTATGTTCAATATGTCAGACCCGCTGCACCCTCCGAAGGCGAAAAGGAGATAGTCTGTCGGTGAGAGGAGGTTTGGTTTGTTCGTATAATGATCGTCTATGCGAATGACATCTTTGCCATCTATGTTAGAAACAAAACCCTCTCCATTTTTCCTTTCAAATGAGACTTTCATGAAACCCACATGACTGAATACTAAAAAATGTTTGAGAATGTGAATAGAAGATTTGCTCTTAATCTCGAAAAGTTGGAATGCCAATGTTAAAAAATTGTTAAACGTTCTGTCTTTGTGAAATGGTTCATGATGAATGGCCCTGTCCATCACTGAACATGATGGGTTTTTTTGATATTGATTAGTGCATTCCTTGTCTTATTGAATTTTTATCAGGTCTGGCTGTAATGTACCTGCTATCTTGGGATTGCTTTAAGTAAGTAATGCCTATTTTTTTCTATTGATTTTGGCATTTATGGCAAGTCTGGCTAATGTAGCTGAAAAAAAAGTCATACAAATATGAGATAATAAAGCGAAATAGAAAGGAATAATGAAGGCTCTTTCAAAAATAGGAGGCACTGATCATTAATATAGAATGCTTTTCAGTATCATTTATTCTGCGACTGAAAGAATTCTTCTTCCTTTACTATTTTCATTTCAACTGGTGTTCTAAGAATCTTGCTTATAATGCGCTCAAAGCGAACGACACGTCGAGCATGCCTCAGAGTTTCACAATATTGGAAAACTGTTCCATTCCTTGTCACAACAAACCGGGACTGCATGCTAACCACCTTTTCAAGATCCAGCCAATCAGCCGAAATGAATTCTGCCGCTTTGATCGATCTCAATTACATATAATAGTAAATATTCCTTTATAAGTGTTTGACTTCGAAATGAAGAGTGCATTAAAGAAGTATAATTTTACGAAAATACCCTCGTTCAAATTAAAAGGGTATTTTTCTCCTGAATTCATTCGAACATAGGATAATGCATTTTAATACCCAAGAAGTGTATTATCAAAAGAGAAAGTTCTGTGAGTGGATTTGTATGAACGTTTTAGAAGAACTAAAAGAGGTGCTCGGTGATCGTTTATTGACACGGGAAGAGGACAAGATTCCATATATGAGAGACGCTTCTTATTTTGCCGGTAAAATACCAGACGCCGTTGCTATCCCAAAAACATCCGGGGAGATATCTGCTATAATGAAGATGTGCTCGTCTTTCAAGGTTCCTGTTACCATAAGGTCTGGAGGGTCTTCACTAACGGGTTCCTCAGTCCCTACGCATGGAGGCATACTTATTTCAATGTCCGCCATGAACCGGATCCTTGCAGTAAAGCCCGAGGATTCATATGTTATAGCTGAACCCGGCGTAAGACTGGACGATCTGAACAGGGAACTGGAAAAAATAGGTTTTTTCTATCCACCTGATCCTGCAAGCTCAATGGCTGCGACGGTTGGTGGTACTATATCCACAAATGCTGGTGGATTGAGGGCTTCATACTATGGTACTACGAAGGAATGGGTGCTAGGAGTTGAGGTTGTGCTTCCAAACGGAGAGATTGTAGAATTTGGCGGTAAAACACTCAAGCGCACAAAGGGGTACGATCTTACAGCCCTGATGATAGGGAACGAAGGTACCCTGGGCATCATAACCAGGGCTATACTTAAGATCTGGCCTGTTCCGGAGAAAGTGGGGAGAATAATATCATATTTTACTGAAATAACGGATGTTGGTAGATCTGTTTCAGAATTGAAGAAAAATGGAATCATACCATATATCGCTGAATTCATGGATGCGCTGTCTATGGAATCAGTCAGGAGAGCCAATGGAATATCATTTCCTGATGCCGCCAGGTTTCTCCTGATGATAGATATCGCTTCCACAAAAGAATCCATTTCCAGGTTACTGGAGAAAGCAAAGGGGATCATATCTGCCTTTGACCCTGTTTCCATTGATGTTACATTAGATAAGGATGAAATGGCAAAGATGTATCAGGCGAGGAAAGGTCTCTATTCATCCTCTTTATCTCTCAGAACGGATAAGCATCAGTACGTTGTGATTGCGGATCTTGTTGTTCCAGCTTCTGAGTTACCAGCTGCATTTACAGAGATTCAAGAGATGATTGATAAATCTAGGCTGAAGGTCATGCTGTTTGGACACATCGGTGATGGAAATATTCATGGAAACATATTTGCTGATACCAGATCAACGGAAGAGATGGAAAAAGTTGATTCTCTTCAGATGAATCTTGCGAAAATAGTGCTATCGCATGGCGGATCTGTATCGGCTGAGCATGGGATAGGGATAGAAAAGAAGACGCTTCTTATTGAGGAACTGAGAGAGAGGAATTCAGAATTTAATCTAAAACTGATGCGGAGCATTAAGGATAACTTTGATCCGCAAGGTTTACTTAACCGGGGTAAGATTTTTGACTGAAAAGACGGAACTGTTAAAAGAGCTGCAGGAGGAAGTGGATAAATGCATTAATTGTGGTTTCTGCGAAAGTGTATGCCCAACTCTGCCTGCTTCCGGCTTCAGATCATCAATAGGTGCCAGAGGAAGAGTGGACATTGCAAGTGCACTGCTTGGAGAATTGGAAAAGAATGGAAGATCAAGCCTTGAAATATCAGAATCATTTTATTCCTGCCTTGACTGTTTTGCGTGCC